>CAZNDQ010000045.1:0-8295 GCA_964571825.1 uncultured Planctomycetales bacterium
GCAGCACGCTTTCGATCTCCGGCATTTCGCGCGCCAGCATCACCGCCAGCCCGTGCTCCCCCACCGGCCCGTTAATTAGCATCACGTCGCCCGCACGTACGCGCGACGGGCTCAGCCTCCTCCCCGACGGCACATAGCCCACCCCTGCTGTCGTGATGTAAATCCCATCCGCCTGCCCGCGACCGACCACCTTCGTGTCCCCAGTGACGATCTGCACGCCCGCCTCACCTGCCGCCGACGCCACCGAGTCCAGCACCTCACCCAACTCGCCGCGCCCGAACCCTTCCGCGAGGATCAGACTGAGCGCCAACCCCACCGGCCGCGCGCCGCACACCGCCAAATCGTTGACCGTCCCGCACACCGCCAGCCGCCCGATGTCCCCGCCCGGAAACCGCCACGGCGACACCACGAAGCTGTCGATCGTCAATGCGGTGCGCGCTGACCCGCCCGGCGCCAACTCCGCCGCGTCGAGCAGTTCGGCCAGTACGTCGTTCCCCACGCGCGGCAGGATGTCGCGCCGAATCAACTCATCGGTGAGCTGCCCCCCGCCGCCGTGCGCCAGCAGAATCCGCTCCCCACGCGCGGGCAGGGTCTCATCGCCTTTGTGCCGCGAGATCGGCGCCGCGCGCATCATGCGACCACCTCCTGAGCCGCTGCCCGCGCAGCCGATTCGGTTCGCGGCGCCGGCTGCCGGTGATACTTGAACCACGCCTGACAGGTGCCCTCCGAGCTGACCATGCACGGCCCGATCGGACTGATCGGCGTGCACGCCGTGCCGAACAGCGCGCACTCCCGCGGCGTCGCGCGGCCGGTGATCACCTCGCCGCAGCGGCACGCCTTCGGTTCACGGTCAGCCTCCGCCGCCAGCCCGAATCGTCGCACCGCATCAAACGCACCAAACGCCTCACGCACGACCAGCCCGCTGCGCGGAATGACCCCCAGCCCGCGCCAGCGCACATCCGCCGCCTCGAACACCCGCTCCATCATCGCCAGCGCCACCGCGTTCCCCTCCTCGCGCACCGCCTGCGGATACAGGTTCACCAGCTGCGCCGCGCCGTCGCGCACCTGTTCGGTCAGCTGCGCCAGCGCTGCCGCGATCCCGTCTGCCTCGAACCCGCCGATGACGCATGGAAGTTGATATCGCTCGACGACCGGCCGATACGGTGCTGTGCCGACGATGACGGAGACGTGCCCAGGACAGAGAAACCCGTTGATGTTTACGGTCCCCGCCTCAAGTAGCCCCAGCAGCGCCGGCCCGATCCGCTTGTGGCTCGCCAGCACGCTGAAGTTGTCGAGCCGCGCTTCCCGCGCCGCCAGGATTGCCGCCGCCGTCGCCGGCGCTGTCGTCTCAAAGCCGACCGCCGCGAAGACAATCTGCCGCGCGGGATGCGCCTGCGCCGCCCGCACCGCATCCAGCGCGCTGTACACCACGCGGATATCGCCCCCGGCGCTGCGCACCTCCTGCAGACTCCCCGCACGACCCGGTACCCGCAGCATGTCGCCGTACGTGCAAAGCGTCACATCGACCGTCGCCGCCACCTCGATCAGCAAGTCGATGTCCGATTGCGCCGTGACGCACACCGGGCACCCCGGCCCGCTCAGCAGCGTCACGTTCTCCGGCAGCAGACTGTGCAGCCCGCTCCGAAACGCGCTCATCGTGTGCGTGCCGCACACCTCCATGAATTGAACCGGACGCGAAATCGCTCCGGCGGCCGTATGCAGTCGCTCCAGCGCCTCCCGTACTCCGCCAGAGCGTGCATGCATCGAACTTTCTCCCCGTTTTCCGTGCCGTTATCCCGGCGGCGCGCCGGGCCGCTTCGCCAGCGGCGTGTTCCGCGCCCGCACCACGGGCTCCGTTGGGCGCGCCAGATCATCGAGCACATCCCACGTGCGCTGCGCCTCTTCGGTATCCAGCCGCTGAATGGCGAAACCGGCATGCACGAGAATCCAGTCTCCCGCCCGGGCTTCCGGAACCAGCACCGTGCTCACCGGCGCGCGGTTGCCGTGCAGGTCCGCCACCCCCTGACTGCCTTCCACCTCAACGAGCAATGCTGGGACGGCCAGACACACTGTGACACTCCACACGCTCGCCGGCGCTCAGCAATCCGACGCCACCCGCGCGGCGGCGATTGCGGCATGGCCGAGGGCCAGTCCACCGTCGTTTGGCGGCACGCGTTCATGTTTGAGCACGTGCACGCCGGCGTCCTGCAGGCGCGTTCTGAGCGACTTCGTCAGGCGCTCGTTGCAGAACGCGCCGCCCGATAAAACGGCAGTTTGCACGCCGGTCCGCCTCACTGCTCGAAGCGCGGCGTCCGCGAGCGCCCAGCCGAGCTGGTCGTGGAACAGCGCCGCAAGTTCTTCGACCGGCTCGCTTTCCATGCGACCCTCCGCCAGCCGCAATACCAGCGGGGCAAGTCCGATTCGCTCGACTGCGCCCCGGCGGATTTCGAACAGCGGCTCGGTTGCGGGCAATTCCACGCCGAATGCGGCTCGTTCCAGCGCCAGCGGAGCCTGGGCCTCGAAACGATTCCGAAAACACAGCCCCAGTAGCGCCGCGACAGCGTCAAAGACCCGACCGGCCGCGCTGCTCGGCACGCAATTCACGTTTTTCCGCAGCATGGAAATCAGCATTTTCCGTTCCGCCAGGGGCATTCCGAGCGTCTGTACGATCGGGTGTTGGTCAAAACCGGGCCCCAGGGCAGAAAACAGCAGACCGAGCGCACACCGCCGCGTATCGACCGCGGCTGCGTCCCCACCCGGCAGCGGGAGCGGCGCGAGCGCGGCCAGGCGTTCGAAGCCCGTCAGCGAGGCGAGCAGAATCTCCCCGCCCCAGATCGTGCCGTCATCGCCATAACCGACGCCGTCGCAAATAATTGCGACGGCGGGCCCGGCCAGGCCATGCTCGGCGAGGACGGCGGCGGCGTGTGCGTGGTGATGCTGTATCCAGATCAACGGGACGTCGAGGTTTTGGGCGATCCGGCGGGCGTGTTGGGTGCTGAGGTATGCTGGGTGGAGGTCGTGGGCGATCCACGTCGGCTGAATGTCGTAAAGGTCTTGCAGATCGCGGATTGCGCGCTGGAAGTGCGCGAAAGCTTCAACGTGCTTGAGATCTCCCAGATGCTGGCTGAGGATCGCCGAATCGTCGCGGACGACGGCGACGGTGTTTTTGAGTTCGCCGCCGAGGCACAGGCCGGCAAGTGGTGCGGTGAGCGGAAGTTGCAGCGGGGCCAGGGCCAGGCCGCGGGCGCGGCGAATCGGCAGCGGCGGAGCAGCCTCTCCCAGATCGAGGAAGATGGAATCGTCGACGGGGCGGGCAATGGGGCGGTCATGCCAGAGGAAGGCGTCGCACAGGGGGCCGAGGCGGGCGAGCGCCTCCGCGTTGTCGATGACGAGGGGCTCGTCGCTGACGTTGCCGCTGGTCATGACGATAACCTGTGGTGGCGCCGGCGTTTGCGCGTAGAGCAGATGCTGGATCGGCGTGTTGGGGAGCATGAGGCCGAGGCGGTGGGTGCCGGGGGCCACGTTGGGCGCGATCGTGGTGCGAGGGTGCGTTGCGGCGAGGATGATGGGGCTGATGGGTCCGCGCATCAGCTCTTTTGCCGCCGAGCTTAATGAGACGAGTTGTTCGGCCGCCGCGAGGCTGGGGACCATGAGGGCGAAGGGCTTGGCATCGCGGCGTTTACGCGCACGCAGTCGCGCAACCGCCTGTTCATCGTCGGCGCGGACGGCGAGATGGAAGCCGCCAACTCCTTTGATGGCAACGATTTGTCCGCGCTGGAGGAGCGCAGCCGTTTGGGCGAGCGGATCGCCGGGGAGGGGTCGGCCGGTGGGGTCGACGAGGGCGATCCGGGGGCCGCAGTCGTGGCAGGAGATCGGCTGGGCGTGAAAGCGGCGGTCGAGCGGGTCGGAGTACTCGCGGCTACACGTCGCGCAAGTCTCGAAGGCAGCCATCGTTGTGTTGCAGCGGTCGTAGGGGGCGCGGTGGATGATGGAGAAGCGCGGGCCGCAGTTGGTGCAACTGATCAATGGGTGTCGATGGCGGCGATCGGCGGGGTCGAGCATCTCGCGGATGCAGTCGTAACAGACGGCAGAGTCGGGAGTTATGCCGGTGGGTGCGCGGCCGGGGAGGCTGTCGGAGATGATGAACGCGGTTTCGTTGGGAACGGGGTCGAGTGACGTCCGGCTGAGGTGCTGCACGACCGCCAGCGGCGGGATTGCGGCGGTCAGAGCATGCTCGAAGTCATTGAGGGACAGGGAGTTACCTTGTGCTTCGATAACGACGTCGGAGGCGTGGTTGCGGACGTGGCCGGTGAGGCCGAGGTGCTGGGCGAGGCGATAGACAAAGGGGCGGAAGCCGACGCCCTGAACCCGGCCGCGGACGAGCCATCGCCGGCGGTAAGCTGTTTCGGCAGAGGAGGTTGCGTCGCGCATCGCCGGATCGCCTGCTGCATGCCGGAGGCGTCGAAGACCGTAAGGCGATGCTGGCAGGTGGCGTGCCGGGGGGAGGAGAGTGGATCCGTGGCAGCGGCTGGTGGCGCGGAGTAGCGGTCAGAGGTCAGAGGTCAGAGGTCGGAGGTCAGAGGTCGGAAGTCAGAGGTCAGAGGCCAGATACGGAGTTCGAAAGTCGTTCGTTCACGTCTGGCGGAATTGCGTGCAAGTCCCATAAAACGAGTGACTAGTGGCTAGTGGCTAGTGACTAGCAAGATCATCGGGTGTGTGACCTTTTTTCGGGCGCCGGCGGGCTGCGGCGCACGCGGGCGATGCGCGCGGTGCGTAAGATTCGCCCGGACAAGCGGTTATCGAGGCGCCTCGGGGCGGCGGAAATTTGAAGTTTTTCTTTCAGAAGTTGTTGAAAGCAAAAAAACAGAATTTTTTGGGTGCGCACAAGGCCGGGTCTGGGCGCGCTTTGGGCGCGCTGCGGGAGTGGCTAGTGGCTAGTGACTTGTGTCTAGCAAGAGACAGAGGAAGTGACGAAGTGGTTGAGTCCGGTGTGCCGGACGGAGGACAACAGAGCTTAACACCGAGGTCGCAGAGGGAATGCGGAGGGCACGGAGAAGAACGACCAAGAACCGGTTTGTTTGGTTACCTCCCGGCGCGCCGGGATAAACTCCGACGCGCAGTGGAGCGGCCGGGGGATCGGCCGGGAAGAGAAGAGTTCTTAGCCGCAGATTTCGCAGATTTCGCAGATTCGCGTAACACAAACACCAGCATACGTGGCACGGAGGGAGCCGAGGGCGCGGCGGGGGGCGGGAGCGGAAGAAATGCGGAATGCGGAATGAAGAGGAAGGCACGAAGGCACCCCGGCGCAGCCGGGACAGGTTCCGGCACGAAGGGGACGAGTCGGCTTTGCGCGCCGACATTGACAACCATCCTGGTGGCACGCGGGAATACAAACGTGGCACGAGGGGGTGGGGATCAGAGGCGGGGGTCGACGGGTTCGGACTCGAGGGCCAAGACGGCGAAGACGCATTCGTGGACGCGGCGGAGGGGCTCGCGGCGGACGAAGCGTTCGAGGGCCTCGACGCCGAGGGCGAATTCGCGGAGTGCGAGAGCGCGTTTGCGATTCAGGCCGCGGGCGCGGAGGCGGTCGATGTGCTCGGGCAGGGTGTATTCGGGGCCGTAGATGATGCGGAGATACTCGGGACCGCGGCATTTGACGGCGGGCTGGACGAGGCCGCGCCGGCCGCGGGCGATGAAGTCGAAGGGTTTGACGACCATGCCTTCGCTGCCGCGCGCGGTGAGATCACTCCACCAGTCGGTCGCGGCGCGCTCGCTCTCCTCGTCGGTGAGATCGACCAGTTTGTACGGCGTGGCCAAGAGGACTTCGGCGTCTGCGGCGCAGACGCGGGCCAGCGTCTCCATGTGCCAGACGTGGTCGCGGTCGACGTGTACGCCACCCTCCGTCGCCAGCACGTGGAACGGGGCGAGCTTGTAGTCGGTCACGGATGCGACGGGCCAGCAGTATTGCCGATAGGCGCGGACGTATTGGTCGGTGAGCGTGGCGCGCAGGCGGTGCCGTTCGAGGAGTGCGGTTGTGTCGATGCCGGCGGCGCCGGCGCGCTCCAGTGTCGCGGTGACCTCGGCGAGGGCAGCGCGGGCGGCCGCGCCGACCGCGGCGTACTGCTCCTGCAGGAGCGCCTGCGCCTTGGCGGACCAGGGCATCAATTCGCAGTCGAGGCAGACCCAGTCGGTCTGCATCTCCTCCCAGAAGCGGCTCGCCGTCAGCGCCGACGCGACGCGCGCGAGCAGCTCCGCCTCGCGCGGTGGGTCATCAAAGAAGCGGCGGCCGGTGCGCGTGTAGACGATGCCGATGCCTTCGTCGACGACGCCGAAGCGGCGGCGCGCCGCATCCTCATCCCGGCAGACGATGACGACGGCGCGCGAGCCCATGTGCTTTTCCTGGCAGATGACGCGCGGCTGGTCCTGCTGGCGGTAATAAGCGAACGCCTCGTGGGGATGCTCGAGCAGCCCCGGCTCGGTCGACGTTTCGCTGGGCGACATGGTGGGCGGCAGGTAGATGAGCCACTTGGGGTTGGCGGCGAAACGGCTGATGACTTCGAGTGCGGCTGCGCCCTCCTCCTCGCTAACGATGACGGTGCGCTGGAGTCGGGTGGAGATGATCCGCTTGCCGAGCAGGTCGGCGATGTCGAGCACGTCATCATGCGCCTGCTGCGCGGAGAGCGCGGCGGCGCCGCCGGCCGGCCCCGCCGGCGCAGCCAGCGGCCGCTTCGACTCGGCATACGTCTGGCGCGCGGGGACGGAGACGAGTTCCTTCTCGGGGTAGCGTAGTGCGGTGAGCCGCCCGCCGAAGACGCAGCCGGTGTCGATGTTGATGGTGCGGTTGAGCCAGTCGGAGTCGGGGACAGGGGTGTGGCCGTAGACGACGGTGGCGCGGCCGCGGTATTCAGCGGCCCAGTTGTAGCGGACGGGCAGGCCGAACTCGTCGGTCTCGCCGGTGGTCTCGCCGTAGAGGGCGAACTCGCGGACCTTGCCGGAACCGCGGCCCTGCATCTCGGCCTTCATGCCGGCGTGGGCGACGACGAGCCGGCCGTCGTCGAGCACGTAGTGGCTGACGAGGTCGTCGATGAATGAAGCCACCTCCCCGCCGAACTCGGGCGGCTCGGCTTCGAGTTGTGCCAGCGACTCCGCCAGACCGTGCGCGATCCGGACATCCTTTCCGCGAAGTTTGCGCATGAGCTTGATGTCGTGGTTGCCGGGGACGCAAAGGGCGGTGCCGTCGGCGACCATGCTCATCACCAGCCGCAGCACCTGCGGAATCTTCGGCCCGCGGTCGACGAGATCGCCGAGGAAGACGGCTGTGCGGCCGATTGGCGGGGTGACGGTCGTGGCCAGTCCGTCGGCGCGCTCCGCCGACTCGTCCACGCGATAACCCAGCCGATCGAGCAGTTCGACGAGTTCGTCGTAGCAGCCGTGCACGTCGCCGATGATGTCGAACGGGCCGTGGTCGGTGCGGCGGTCGCACCAGAGCGGGGTGCGCTCGATGTTCGCCGCGTCGACTTCTTCGGGGGAGGCGAAGGTGAAGACGTGGCTGAAGCCTTCGCGGCGCAGGCCGCGGAGGCCGCGGCGGAGGACGGCGCGCTGGCCGCGAATGACGTGGCGGCCGAAGTCGCGGTCGTTGCGCTGGGCGTTGCGCTCCTGGCAGACGCGCTCGGGCAGGTCGAAGATGATGGCGACGGGGAGGCAGTGAAACTGGCGGGCGAGGCTGACGAGCGGTTTGCGGTCTTCGGGCTTGACGCTGGTGGCGTCAATGACGGTGAGGCGGCCGGCGGCGAGGCGGCGCGCGGCGATGAAGTGCAGGACGTCAAACGCCTCCTGCGAGACGGTCTGGTCGGTCTCGTCGTCAGCGATGAGCGCGCGGCAGAAGTCGCTGCTCAGCACCTCGGTCGGCTTGAAGTGACGGCGCGCAAAGGTCGACTTGCCCGAACCGGACGGGCCGATGAGTACGACGAGCGACAGGTTGGGAACGGTGATATTCAATATTCTTAGACCGACGAGGTACCTGGGAAAGGATGATAGTCATCCCGCATCATGACTCGAAGCGCTTCGGCGGCGGCGTGAGCTAGTGCGGCGGCCTGAGGCGTCTTGACGAATTCGACAAGCGGCGGAAGAGCATGGCGGTCATTGATCAGTTCGTTCCAAACCCTTTCCGCGACGCGATCGACCTGTCGAACCGCCTCTCGTTCAGCATCACTCCGTAGTTCGGGCAGCATGAGGTCCGTTAGGACATTGAGCACAGACTCCGTCATATCATCGAGATCGATTTGATCGTTAAGC
>CAZNDQ010000045.1:8305-13781 GCA_964571825.1 uncultured Planctomycetales bacterium
AGTTGATCACCCGGTGTGGAAAGAAGTCGCAGCCGGTCTAGGATTCCAGTTCGCGTGCCCGGGCCATATGGAATGTGCTCGTTCGATGCAAACTCCCAGAAACAAGGGCTGCAACGAAGCAGGTATGCACGCACCCTTTGTATCGCATCGGGGTCGCCGTCAAAGTAGCGCTCCCATGTGTGTGGGCCAAATCCGGCGGGCTGCGTCCAGCGCTCACCTGTGGTACTGATGTTTTCACACCACTCCTTTGGCTCGGTCGGGTCGATGATTTGGAAGAAAACTCGCGGGTAAAGATACGGACCGTCGTGTTCGCCATTACCACTGAGCAATCGAAAGGAATTCGCTTCGATGGCCAGGACACGGTACACACGATCAAGTGAAAGGCTTCGAGGCAGGAGTGGTATGAGGTCGCGATTTGTCTTGAGTCGAACGATCATCAATTACTCAACTAGCGTGTCGTTTCCCAGATTCCCATCTGCGTCGGCGCGCCGAGTTCGAGGTCCTCGGGGCCGATGGGTGAGAATTGTACGGTATAGCCAAAACGCTCGGCGACTTGCCGTGCCCAGACCTCGAACTCGGCACGGGTCCACTCGAAGCGGTGGTCGCGGTGGCGGAGGCGTCCCGCGGGCAACGTCTCCCATTTGACGTTGTATTCGCGGTTGGGCGTGGTGACGATCACCGTGCGCGGGCGGGCGAACTCGAAGATCACGCGCTCGAAGGCGGCCAGGCGCGGCGGGTCGAGATGCTCGATGACCTCGACACAGGCGGCGGCGTCGAAACCGGACAGGCGCGTGTCGCGGTACATGAGGGAACCGTGCATCAGCTCGATGCGCCGGCGCAGCAACGGCGGGAGGCGGTCGAGGCGCAGGCGCTCGGAGGCGATCTGCAGCGCGCGGAGCGAGACGTCCATGCCGACGATGCGCTCGAACTGTCTGTCGTCGAGTAGGAGTCGGAGGAGCTTGCCCTCGCCGCAGCCGACGTCGAGCACAGATGCCGCGCCGCTTTCGCGCAGGGCGTACCGCACGGCCGTCAGGCGCAGCGCGTGGAGCGTCGGGCCGCGGTCCGCCTCCTCGTCGGCGATCGCCGCAGCGGCATCGACCGCGCCGGCCGGTGCCGGCTCCGCGTCGACCGGGACTGCGGCCTCCAGCGCCGCCTCCTCTTGACCCTGCGCGGCCGCTTCCGCGTCGGGGTCGGGGTGGTCCTCTTCGGCGAGACGGGCGAGCGCGTCGCGGGCCAAGCTGCGCTGGTGCTTGAGGTATCGCTTGGTGATCTGGTCGCGCTCGGGGTGCTGGGCGAGCCAGCCCTCGCCGCGGCGCAGCAGCTTTTCCACTTCGTCGTCATCGACCCAGTAGTGCTTCTCGTTGTCGAGCACGGGGATGAGTACGTACAGGTGCGTCAGCAGCTCGTGCAGTCGCTTCCGCCCGCGGAGCGTTACCGTGTAGTAGCTGCTCGGGCCCCACTCGGGGAATCGCTCGTCGAGCTCGTGCCGGGTCGCGTCCACCGCGTAGCCGAGCGGTTCGAAGAGGCGCCGCAGGAACCGCTCGCCGCCGTGGCAGGGGAGGACGGCGAGGCGCGCCTCAAGCGGCAGGGCCTCGTCGACCAGCTCGGGGCGGTCCTTGCAGCGCCCGCCGAGGGCCGAGCCAAAGACCTGGGCGAGGGCGACGCTGAGGAAGCTGCTGGCGACGTAGGGGCGGTCGTTGACGTATTGGTGGAGCGAGAAGCCTTCGGCGGCGGGAACGCGGCGGCGGACGAGTCCGACGGGGTCGACGTCGAGGAGGAGGGCGGCCGTGCAGCGGAGGTCGGCGGCCTCGGCGTAGAAGACGTGGGCGCGGCCAAAGGCGAGGTCGAAGGTCTGGAGGCGCGCGGGGTGTTTGTGGAGGAGCCAGCCGAGGTCGGTGGCGGGGGCGCGGGTGGTGGTCAGGGTGAGGAGCACGTCGAGCCTCCGGACATCGGCAAGGCAGTATGACGAGGCGGGCGGGGGGCGGCCAGTTGGCGGGGAGGCGGGCGGCGGCCCGCGGCCGAGAGCAGGTGAGCAGGGGGGCAGGTGAGCAGCGGAAGAGAAAGGGGGCGCGCCAGCGCGCAGCGCAAACCCGCGTGTTGGACGGACGGCGCGAAGAGAGACCGAATGGCTCGTCCGCCCTCCGGGCGGGAAGAGAAAAAGAGAAAAGAGGATGGCCGGCTCCCAGGGGCTGGCGTCGCTGCGCGACGCTGCCTCTCCGTCGCTCGCGTCGTGCTCGCTCCATCGAGCCCCGGCTCGCCTCTTCGGTCGCCACCGGCGACCTCCGGCCTCCATGCCGGGCGAGCCGCTTCGCACTGCGTGCTCAGCCTGGCAACGATCGTGCGCCCTGACGGGCGAAGAGGCGGAAACGGATTTGCGCGGCGGCGGGGGTTGGCGTGCTGGATGCACAAGCGATTCGAGATGCTTCGCTGGCGCTCAGCATCAATCAGTGGCTAGTGGCTAGTGGCTGGTTGAGGAGTCGCGGAATACCGCGGCGGAAGAAATGCGGAATGAAGGAGGACAACGTACGGTTGTTGGCGTGCTGGGGGCACATGGTCATGGAGATTCTTCGCTTCGCTCAGAATGACGGAGAAGCGCTCAGCATGACAGATCGCGGGAAGGGATTCCCGCGGAATCGGGGTGCGAGAAGGGATTCTCGCACCAGCGAAGGAGGACAACGTACGGTTGTTGGCGTGCTGGGGGCACGTGGTACTGGAGATGCTTCGCTGGCGCTCAGCAAGACGGCGGGAGGCGCGCCGGGGGGATTCGGACGGCTCACAGAGACGTAGCACGACAGTAGATATTCGTGCTACGACACCCGGCGGCGCGGGGGGAGGGTGCGCAGGAGCGGGAGCAGCAGCAGCAGCGGCCAGGCGGGCGGAGCGGGGACGATGATCAGCTCGAAGACCTGGCCGGAGGCGGCGGGGATCTCGTCGAAGCCGTCGGCGAAGGTGTCGGGGACGGCGGCGATGAAGAGCGAGCCACGGAAGGCGAAGTCGGCGGGGACGAGCAGGTCGAGGGAGACGAGCGTGCCGACGCCGAAGGTGGAGCCGATGAGGACGTTGGAGAGTTCGACGTCGGTGACGCCGGCGGGGTGGCCGGGGCCGGTGAGGAGGTCGGCGTCGAGCGCGGCGGGCAGGTCGGCGAGCAGGGGCGTGCTGTCGTCGAAGGGGGGGCCGTCGGCGTAGGGCGCGGCCCAGTCGTAGGACTGGTAGACGAGGCCGGGCTCGGTGAAGAAGAGCTGGAAGATGGCGGAGTTGTGCTGGTCGGCGGCGTCGGAGGTGAGGGTTACGTCGAGGCGGAAGGGATCGCCGGGCGCGACGGTCCGGGTGGAGAGGCCGTCGGCGGTGGGGATGAGGGTGTAGGCGGCGCGCGCGGGCGCGGCGGCGAGGCCGCAGAGCAAGAGGGCCGGCGCGAGCATTATGAGCCGCGGGATGGTGCAGCCGGTCGGCGCGCGAAGCGTGCGCACGTCGTTCGGTGCGGGGGCGACGCGAGGTAAGGATCGGTGTGCGGTCATGTTCTCCATCTCAATCTCTCCTCTCCGCGGAAGGGTCTGAGAGGCCGGTCTTGGGCCTCGGGCTGGGCTGACCGTCCGCGCCGCTGTTGGCGGCGGGTTCGAGCAGCAGGCAGGGATTCGGGGTGCTGCGGCTGTCGGTGCCGCGGGCGTCGAGGACGATGAAGACGTCGTCGAGGTCGATGCGGCCGTCGCCGTTGACGTCGGAGCGGACGTGGTTGACGTCGGCGGGGTCGACGGGGTCGGTGCCGACGAGCGAGCCGACGGCGCCGACGTCGGTGTTGTTGACGCGGCGGTCGGCGGTGGCGTCGCCGGGCAGGGAGGTGAGGTCGATGCGGGCGGAGTCGCCGGTGAGGAGGTTTCCGGCGCCGTCGCGGACGCCGACGAGCATGATGCAGTAGCGGCCGAGGTCGGGGAGAGCCGGGGCGAAGCGGATGATGCCGACGCGGTTGCCCTGCGTGAGTTCGGTGGTGACGGCGACGCCGGTCAGGTCGATGGCGGCGCCGGCGAAGTCGAAGCCGTCAACGAAGACGTTGACCGGGGCGAAAGTCGGGGCGCTGATGGGTTCGTTGAAGGTGACGACGAGTTCGCGGATGCCGGTGAGGCGCGGCTCGGTGGCGGGGACGCCGGGCTGGATGGGCAGGCCGGCGGTGAGCGGCTCGGGGCCGTGGTCGGCGACGCTGTGCCAGGCGAGCGCCTGCGGGGCGGAGGAGTCGGGATCGAAGTGAAGCGTATACTGGCCGGGGCCGAAGCGGTCGAAGAGGTGGACGTAGCGCTCGACGGGGCTGCCGCTGACGGAGCGGTTGATGCGGTCGGTCTGCCAGGCGTTGTAGTCGGCGACGAGGGTCTTGCCGTCGGCGCGTTCGACGTGGGAGAGGCGGTACTGGGCGGCGAAGGGGTCGTCGATGCGGATGTAGGCCCAGCCGTCGGGCATGGCGCCGGTGAGCGTGGCGGTGAGCGTGTCGAGGTCGGGCGTGACGGTCATGTCAAGGACGGGGGTGACGACGGCGACGGTGGCGTCGCTGAGGTGGACGCGGTCGGGCAGGTCCTCGAGGTCGGGGAAGTCGTTGGTGAGGAAGTCGGGGAGGCCGTCGCTGAGCGGCTCGTCGGCGAGGACGACGTGGTTCAGGCCGAAGATGTCGACGCTCTCGATGAGGGAGAGGCGCGGGTCATTGAGGGCGCTGACGTGTTCGAAGGAGGCGCTGTAGCCGATGAACTCGCCCTGGAGCGAGCAGATCATGAGCCAGCGGGCGACGCCGACGAGGCCGGGTCCGAGGTCGCCGAGATTGACGGTGAGCGAGGGGGCGACCGGCTGGAGGCCGACCTGGGCGCCGATGAGGTCGAAGTCGATGATCAGGCCGCGGTCGTTGTCGATGATCTCCGGCTGGGAGGAGGTGATGCGGAGGTTCTTGGCCGTGCCGGCGCCGATGTTGTGGGCCAGCAGGCCGAGCGAGAAGGGGATGGCGGGCTCGATCTGCGGCGTGAAGGGGTCGTCGGAGTAGACGACGGTTTCGAGGAAGTACTTGAGTTCGAGGCGCGGGTTGGGCAGGACGGTGATGCGGACGGGGAAGAGCGGGATGGTCACGACCTGGCCGGCGACGACGTAGTTCATCGTGCCGCGGACGAAGTAGTCGCGGGGCGCGTCGGGCGCAGCCTCGTCGGTGGGCAGGATGAGCCAGGCGGCGGAGGCGGAGGCGCCGGGGGGAATGAGGCCGGTGCCGTCGACATCGCTGACGCCGACCAGTTCCGGCTGGCCGATGACGAAGCGATCGGTGGTCGGGTTGCCGTCGGCGTCGCGGATTTCGAGTTCGACGAAGAGCCCCTCGAGCGGGCCGGCGCTGCCGTTTTCGACTTCGAGCATAGCGCGGAAGGCGGAGCGGGTGAGGGTCAGCGACTGGTCGATCTGGATGCGGACGGTGGCGCAGACGCCCTCGCCCGAATCGACGCGGTCTGCCTGCAGCACC
>CAZNDQ010000046.1:0-12171 GCA_964571825.1 uncultured Planctomycetales bacterium
AGCCAGGGTGCGAATCGTCCGCGTGCGAACGGGCCATCATCCTATCGTGATTCGCGCGAACTTGAAGCGGGTGCGGCTCCGTAAGAACGTGCTCGCGGCGACGCAGAAAGGGGGGCACGGACCCCCGAGACGCAGCGAATGCTGGGTCCGATAGTCGCGGCGGTGCGGGCGACAGTGATCGGACGTGGTTTGCGTGCTGGGCGCGAGTTGTGATTAGAGATCCTTCGCTGTCGCTCAGGATGACAGATAATGGCGCTCGCTGCTCGTGCTCGGGGGGGATTTTCGTTGAGAAGCACGTCGGCGGTGTGATAGGCTAGAGAGCATATCCGGGGCGGGGGACACGCAGCGACGGGGAAAGAGTCATGAGATTCGTGCAAGTCTGCGCGCGGGTCGCGGCCGGTGGTCGATTGGCCGGCCGCGCGGTGACGCTGGTGGCGGCCGGTGGTCGATTGGCCGGTCGCGCGGTGACGCTGGTGGCGGGCGGTGGTCGATTGGCCGGCCGCGCGGTGACGCTGGTGGCGGGCGGTGGTCGATTGGCGGGTCGCGTGGTGATGCTGGTGGCGGGGCTGGTGGGGTTGGCCGGGTGCGCGGTCATCTGGCCCGGCATCGTGCTTCCGCCGGGCGGAGTGGCGGCCGGGCTTGCCAACCGCATCGTGTTCACGTCGGCGCCGGTGCCGTCGGATGATCCGCACGACCCCGACCCGGGCAACGACGTGTTCAGCATGAACCGGGCGGGGGGCGATGTGAACGAGCTGACGCGCGATGCGTTCCTCGACTTTGCGCCGGCGCTGGATCCGCTGGGACTGTTCACGGCGTTTGCCTCGAACGACTCGGCGGGCGGCGACGTGGAGATCTTTCTGGCGGATGCGCGGTTCGGCGGGCAGAAGATCAATCTGACGGAGACGATCGGGACGGACACGAACCCGGCGTTCAGCCCCGACGGCACGCGGATCGTGTTTCAGTCGGACCGCGACGGGGACATCGAAATCTACATCATGAACGCGGACGGCAGCGGGCAGACGCGGCTGACGTTCTCGCCGGAGCCGGACATCGACCCGACGTTCAGTCCGGACGGGATGCAGATCGTGTTCAGCTCGGGGCGGACGGGGATTCAGCAGATTTTCATCATGAACGTGGACGGGTCGATGCAGCGGCGGATCACGTTCACGGCGTTCAACGAGACGTCGCCGGTGTTCAGTCCGGGCGGCGGGCAGATTGCGTTCACGTCGGACCGCGACGGCGATGAGGAGATTTACATCATGAACGCGAACGGGGGCGGGCAGCGGAACCTGAGCGTGGCGGCCGGCTCGCAGGACCGGCGGCCGAGCTTCAGCCCCGACGGGACGCAGATCGCGTTTCAATCGGACCGCGACGGGAACCACGAGGTGTACATCATGCCGCTGTCGGGGACGCCGCAGATCAACCTGACGAACAGCCCGACGGATGATCGGGAGCCGCGGTTTGCGCCGCGGGTGATGCCGTAGAGGCGCGCTCCACCCTTCCACGGGTTGCGCGTCATCCGCAGTGGCGGATGACACTTCACCCGTTGCTACATTCAGTCGCCCCGTTGGGGCTCAAATTCCACGGATTCTGTCCGGGTCTAGTTTGCGCAGCACACCTCTCCGAATCAAAGTAAACGGCCGTGTAATCCAATTATGCAAATGAACGTAGAAGGGCTTGCGCCAGGAGCGGGCGAGGTCGGCGTCGGAAAGCTGGTCGGGGCGGTGGCGGCGCCAGTGCTTGAGGAGGTGGTAGTTGTCGCCGGTCTGGAAGCGGCGGAGGAGCCAGCGTCGCGGGGAGAGGGGGCCGAGGGGGCCGGGGGGCGCGTAGAGGGAGATCTGGAAGTCGATGAGGTAGGGGCGGCCGTCGTCGCCGAGGAGGATGTTTTCGCGCTTCTGGAGGTCGACGTAGGCCATGTGGCGGGCGTGGAGGGCGTCGAGGAGGGCTCGGAGGCGGGGGAAGAAGTCGTCGGGGACGGGCTGGTGGCGCTGGAGGGGGCGGCCGGGGATGAAGGCGTGGAGGAAGCCGGTGTCGGCGATGCGGCCGAGGTGGGCGGGGACGCCGTCGAGGTCGGCGAGGCGGAGGTAGTGGTCGGATTCGCGGCGAGTGAGGAAGCGGCCGATCCAGCGGAGGGGGAGGAAGGCGATGGGGCGCGTGCGGCCGAGCTTCGCCACGGCGAGCGTGGGCGAAGCAGAAAGGCACGAAGGCACGGAGGCACGAAGGCACGAAGGGGAGGAAGCCAATGCCGAGCTGCGCTCGGCATGTCCAGGGCTATCGGAGGAGGATTCCTCATAGAGGCCGGTGGCGGCGAAGAAGTCGTGCTTGAAGGTGTGGGTGAGGCGCCAGGTGCGGGCGTCGACGGTGAGGGTGCGCGGGAGGCCTTCGGCGCCGAGGGCGAGAAGCCAGGAAGGCGGGCGACGGGGAGAGGGATTCGGCGGCGCGGATTCCATTTGAGAGCATATTAGCGGATTGTGCGCGGCGCGGGCATTGGTCGCCCGCCCAAATGCGGAATGCGGAATGCGGAGTGCGGAATACCGGCGAACGGGCGTTCCAGGGTGGGCGTGAACAGCGGTGGTGGTCGCGTGATTGTTGGCGATTGCACTGCTCAAGAGCAGTGGCACCCAGTCCGGATGGCTGCGTCGGCGAAGAATGGGTGTGGTGACCCGCCGGGGGATTGGTCGCCCGCCATAGTGACCAGTGGCCAGTGGCCGGTGGCCGGTTGAGGAGTCGCGGAGTACGGCGACGCAAATCCACGGCAGTTCAATTCGCGGGGATGTTTGCTTTCAGCCAGGCGGCGAGTTCGGCGGGTTTGAAGCCCCAGGGGCCGCGGGCGGAGGCGTAGGCGATGCGGCCGGTGGAGTCGATGGCGTAGAGGCGCTCGGGCCAGGCGGCGTAGAGGTTGTCGACGCGGTCGTCGAGGGAGTCGACGACGCAGGGGATGGAGAGGTCGAGGGCGTCGCAGCAGGCGGCGGCGACGGTGCGGCGGTCGCGGTCGGTGGCGGGGCGATTGTAGACGACGCGGTCGGTGCGGTTGACGGGGAGCTGCCAGCCGTCGTCGGGGTGGGCCTCGTCGATGTAGACGAAGAGGAAGGCGACGCGGTCGCGGTATTCGTTGTAAAGGCGCTGGAGGGCGCCAGACTGGCGCCGGAAGGGCGGTCAGGTGAAGCTGCCGAAGACCAGGACGGTGGGTCGGCCGGCGGAGAATTGCGAGAGCGTGATGGTGTCGGCGCCGTCGCGCTGAGGAAGCGTGAAGTCGGGCGCAGGGGCGCCGACGGGCGGCGCTGGGCGGACCATGCGGGCGCGCGTACGGTCCCAATCTGGGAGGCGGCGGTCGGGAGGCGCGGCGTCCATCTGGGCGATGAAGGCGTCGGCGGGGTCGGATGGCGCGGCGCAGCCGGGGGCGAGAAGCGCGGAGAGTAGCGCGAAGAACATGAGTGTGCGGAGCATGCGGGCATTGGACAGGAAAGGGCAGGGGCTTGCAAGAATGACGGATGGCGGGTGTGGGAGGAATTGCGGATTGCGGAATGGGGAGAAAGTGACGGAGTGACGAAGTAACGCAGTGACGAAGTTGTGGAGTCGGCTTGGCGCGCCGACGTGGACGAGCGACATGGGTATCGAGCATCACGGGGCGGGCGGCCGGCGGCAATCGCGGGCGCGCGGGAACGTATGGTCACCGAAGCGGTGTTGAGCAGCCGCACTGCTTGAAGCAGTGGCACACAGTCCGGACGGCGTATGAGGCGAAGTGGAGTCCGGCGACCTGCCGGGGCATTGCCCGGCGATGCGGCATGGCAATCGGGAGCACGAGTAGTCGCGTCGTTTTGACCGTGCGCGGCGCGGGGCGTAGAGTGGGCGCGGCAAATCGGGAGGAGCAATCATGGCGAGCGATCATCATCGGGTGCTGACGCTGGAGGCGCATCATGCGCAGCTATTGGTGGTGGACATTCAGGAGAAGCTGCTGCCGCACATCGACGGGAACGACGCGATGGTGGGGACGGTGCGGCAGCTTGTGCGCGCGGCCGGTCTGTTCGGGCTGCCGGTGACGGTGAGCGAGCAGTACAAGCGCGGGCTGGGAGAGACGGATGCGCGGATAAACGAGGCGCTGGGCGAGGTCGCGCACGCGCGGTTCGAGAAGACGGCGTTCGGGTGCATGGGGGACGAGAAGATCCGGGCGCATCTGGCGGGATTGGAGCGGCGGCAGGCGATCGTCTGCGGGATTGAGACGCACGTGTGCGTGCAGCAGACGGTGCTGGCAATGCTGCGGCACGGGTGGGATGTGTGGGTGTGCGCGGATGCGGTGGGGTCGCGGTACGCGCTCGACTATGACGTGGCGCTGTTGCGGATGCAGCAGGCGGGGGCG
The DNA here is from genome assembly GCA_964571825.1 of uncultured Planctomycetales bacterium. GTDB lineage: Bacteria > Planctomycetota > Phycisphaerae > UBA1845 > CAZNDQ01. The sequence goes on from CAZNDQ010000046.1 coordinate 4,358, forward strand.
GCCGTCACGACGACGGAGAGCGTGATGTTCGAGTTGGCGGGGGATGCGAAGAGCGCGAAGTTCCGGGGAGTGCTGGAGCTGGTGAAGGAGATGGAGCAGGAGATGAAGAGCGGCCAGTGAGCGGGGACGGCGTCTCGCGGTGCGCCGGGATTTCGCTTCGGCCAACGTGGAATCGCGGAGGACCGCGAGGGAGGATGTGGGGTGTAATAATGGCACGTCGGGCGCACATGGTGTCGGCGCGGATGCAGGAGAAGCGCGAGAAAGTGCGGGCGGAGGAGGTGTGGTCGGTGGAGGAGGAGTACGAGGGGCGGGATCGGGTGCGACATGGCGGCCGACGGCCACGCCGCAGGCATCAGGGCGGGAGGGTGTCGAGGAATGCCTGAAAGGCCGGGTCGTGACGGATGGGGTCGAAGTCGGGTTCTTCGTCAAGTGTCGTGCGACTTGCCTTGGAGTCCAGCTCGGCCCATCTTTGCAGCCGTTCGATAGCGGTACTGACTTCAGCGCGAAGAGCGGCCAGGCAGGACGAGTTGAAATGTACCATTGGATGTTCAGCTTCTAGGCGCATTGCATGCGCGAATTTGGCAGCAGCCTGTGAGAGGAGTCGCTCTGCCTGAGTTTCCGATTTGCCCTTTGACTGGTGCATGAGGGCGCTTCCCCAGTTAATCCAGGTGTCGGTCACATTGGGCTTTATCCGCGCTGCTTCCGCGTACTTTTCGAAAGCCTGCAGGTAAAACTGATCAGATTGGTCGCCCGTGGTGCGCGCCGCGTGATCAGCCAACGCTGTGCCCCAGTTGGTCAAGGCATCAATGGAGTCTGGCTTGAGGCGAAGGGCCGTTGCGAGTTTGTCACACGCCTGTAGGAACAACGACGTGGCCTTATTTCCTGAGCATGATCTAGCTTGTAGCATGAGCGCAGTCCCCCAATTGTGCCAAGCTTCTTGCATGTCGGGTTTGATCCGGGTGGCCTCCGCGTATTTCTCACAAGCTAGGCCAAACAACAACTCCGCCTCAGGGTGCTTGTTCCTAGCCCGCTCGACGAGGCAGTTCGCCCAGTTGTTCCATGCAGCAGCCTCGTTTGGCGCGTGCCGAATCGCCTCGGCGTATTTTCTACAAGCCTCCTCGAGATTCATGTCTACCTCGTCGCGCGTGCCGTGACCGGCTGGTTCCGCCAGTGCTGCACCCCAGTTGTTCCATGCGTCAGCTTTGTTCGGGATGATACGGACGGTTTCAGCAAACATCTCGCGGGCTTGTGCATAGAGTACTGCGGCCTCCTTTCCCTTCTTTGATCTCGCGTGTTGCAGGAGGGAAACGCCCCAGTTGTACCATGCCACGTGCAATGCGGGCGCGAGCCGGACCGCTTCAGAGTATTTTGCATACGCTTTGGGAAAGAGCCGGTCTGCTTCAACTCCGCCACTCTCGTTGGCTTGTTCGGAAAGTGCATCCGCCCAAAGCGTGGCGAGCCAGTAGGGCGCGGAAGTACCCAGCCTCTCGGCAATGTGTAACAGCGGGATAGAGTCGCTCCATTGTTGCGGTGGATGCTGAGCTATGGCTGTCAGAAAGGCATCACCAAGGGCTGTCCTGAGTCCAATGTCTTCGGTCGCTTCAACGTGCGGGAGCAGCTCTCGAAGGGACGCCAAGTCCCCGGTGATCCCAGCGAGATGGATGCGCTGTGAGATTGGCGAGGTGTCAGGCTGTTCGCGCGAGTCGGACGCTCGGTCCATCAAGGCCACATTGAATCTGACGGGTTGATCGGACACGAGCGATTTACGCGCGTGGGCGACGATCTTCAGCGCTTCGCTGATGGTGTCGGGCGGTGGAGGCTGGCCCTTACAGCCAGGCGGGCTGCCGCATAGACGTGACAGGGACTCATCCAGGTGGCGGAGGGGGTCTGACACGAGCGGCAGGAGCGGCAGCTTGAGGCCCTCGACGGCGATGGAGTACAGGGCGCGGTCGGCGTTCATCCAGCCGTCGTCTTCATCCACCACTAAGAACGCCTCGCGCCCAGGCGATTCAAGAAACCTGATCAAGTGCTGCGGGGGATCAGTGCAGGCCGGATCGTAGTGGCACCAATAGAGGCGGTCGCGGAACTGTGGGAAGCCGTCGCGGAGTTCGTCAAATACCGGATCACACAGCCCGCTGTAGCCGATGACGATCATCGTGCACTCGGCCAACGCTTCCTGCAGCACGTCGTGGATCCGCGGGCGGACGCGGTGGGTTTCATCTGAGGTGTGGGCTTGCAACAGGCCGTGGGCCTGGCCGTGGAGGTACATGATCGAGCCGCGATCGGCCCGGCCGGGCATGTACCAATCGGACGCGGTCAGGTCGAAGGTCCGCACGGGCTGGCCGGTGATGGCCATGGCGTCGACGAGCAGGGGGTCGAAATTCGTGGTGAGAATCTGGCGGACGTAGCCGTGATTGACGAGCGTGGCAATTAGAAGGTGCGCCCAGTTGAGCTTCGTACGAGGTGGGTCACTCTCGTTGTAGGCCATCCTGATGCACTTGTTGATGATCTCCATTCGATCACGTGCAGACAGTTTAGACATAAGGTACGCGTATTCGCTCATGTCGGCCGGCGGAGTGCCCGCGCCAGCAAGCAGAGGATGCGGGTGAAGGTAGTCGGCGACGATACGGGACGCGGCAGGGATTCCGGCGCTGATGGAGCAACCGGCGCCGATGAGCAGGGCGAGACGCGGCTCACGCGGATCGCCGCAAAGATGCTTGATGCGCGCGGCGACTTCGGCCGGCTTGACTCGCAACTGGCGCCATTGAGGCATCAGGTGTCTCCTACTCCTGCGTTAGGGCCCTAATTGTACGGGTGTCGGCACAAGCCAGCGAACGATCCCGGGCGGCCGGTTGAGTTGCGAAGTGCGCCGCACACGAGCCGGGACAGGCGAGTTCGGCGGCGATGGTCTGACGATGACATGCCGATCGCCTTACGGTGTTGGCGTGCGGCGTCGTTCTTCGGCAGCCTTTTCTTTTCGTTCGAGGCGGGATTGGAGCATGAGGTCGAGTTGTTTGAGCGAGTCCTGGAACTCCTGCATCCACACGGCCGTCTCCTCGCGGACGACGGCATGAGCGCGCTTGTTGAGATCGCCCAGCAGCGTAAGGGCCACGGCAATCTGTTGATCGTCGGGCTGCGCACCATTCCAGCGGGAACAGGCCTCGGTCCATTCGAGGACGGCCTCGTCGCGGAGTTCTGCAGCCTGGAGGCCGGTGCGGACGTAACGGAGCCAGCCGGAGGTGCCGTCGAGAAAGCGGTCCATCCAGACGAGTCCGGCGCCGAGGAGAATGGCCACCGCACCCCAGGCCGGGGAAAGTCGCACCTCCCAATCGTCGGGCCACAGTTCGGCGAGTACCGGAATGAGCGCGGCAAGACCGGCTGCGACAATGGCCAAGATGCGGATGGTCCGCCCGAGCCGCTTTTTCGTACGACGTTTGTCAAAATACCAGGCGATGTTTTCGCTCATGGGTTGAAAGACAAAACTATCAAAGAGCGCATTGAGTCCGGCTCGGGGGTCATTCGAGTGCCAGTCGGGCAGGTGCTGGAGTCCGTCTCTGACGAGGTCCTTGGCCATCATTGCCTCCGGGGACGGAAGCCGGGCCGCCGGCGCGGCCGAGACGCGCCGGCAGCCCAGCATTGAGGAACTCGGGCTACGGCGTGCCGCCGTGATCGCTGTTGATGAACTCGAGGTATTGATCGAGGCGAGGGTAGATGCCGCCGTCACCGCAAGGTCGGGTGGCGAGTTCGGTGGCGCGGGAGGTGGCGCCGGCGATGGCCCAGGCGGAATCCTGGCGGGCGTCGGACCCGACGAGGACGTAGACGGGGCCGCCGCTGTCGCCGTTGCAGGTGTCGGGGCCGAGTCCGACGAATCCGGCGACGAGTTCGAGCTGGCGATCGCAGCCGAACGAGGAGGGATCGGCGTCAGCGCAACAGCAGATGGAGGCCACGGGGACATCGACCATGCGCTTGACGCCGAAGCCGCCGGAGCTGGCAAAGTCGGAATTGCCGAAGCCGACGGCGCGGACGAAGGTGGCGCGGTTGATTTCCTCGGTGGTGGCGATGCGGCGGGGCTGCACGTCGGTGACTTCGTCGTCGAGGAGAATCAGGGCGAGGTCGTTGCGCTGGCCTGCATTGTACTGGGGGTGGCGGACGGCGCGGCCGGTGATGCGGCGGCCGGGCGTGGCGGTGTTGGAGCCGAAGAAGACGACGGCCTGATGCTCGGCGCCGCCGGCGAGGCAGAAGAAGCAGTGGCCGGCGGTGACGATGACGTTGGGGCTGACGAGCGTGCCGGTGCAGCAGAACTGGTCGGTGGAGCCGATGCGGCGGCCGACGCAGACGCAATCGGCGAAGGCGTTTGCGGGGGCCTCCTGTGATCCGGCGCCGACGACGCGGGCGACAGAGGGCGGGCCGGTGATGGGGAAGATGCCGGAGTCGGACTGTGAGGCGGCAATCATGAGGGAGCGGTAGTTCTTCTGCAATTCGGGGAGGCCCCAGATCTGCTCAACGAAGGGGCCGTCGGCGGCGGGGTTGAAGGCGCGGGCGTTGGCTTCGAAGACGGCGTTGTTTCCGAGCATGCCGCGGCGCGAGGCGATGGCCTGGGAAAGGGCGGAGACGGAGAGGCGGGTGAACTGGGCGTCGTCGGGTCCGGCGACGGAGGCGGCGTAGCGCTGGGCGTCGGCGACAAGTCGGGAGTAGTCGGCCGTGGAAAGCGGCGCGGCGGACTCGACGGCGCGGATGGCGGCGGAGGATTCGAGGGCGCGCAGCTCGAAGTCGGCGAGGGCGGCTGTGGGCGCTTCCCCGGCGGCGCGGGGCTGGGCGGGGGCGTTGGCGGCGAGGGCGAGCGTCGCCCCGATTGCAGCGAGCACACCTGACAGCAATCGCTTTGCGGTAGTGGTGCGCGGGGACATCGTGGTCTCCTTTCCGAGAAACCGGTTGCCGGGAACGATCAGACACTTGTGGCGGCTTGAACGGCCGTCTGCCGCAAACGAATACGCGGGCCGGGAGCGGTTCTTCCGCGGCTCGGAGGAAAAAAAGCACGCAGACCCAATCGGCGAAAGCGGACGCGCCGGCGGAGCGGAGGCGCTCCTGTGCGATTGGCGCCGCGGAATCGGCATGGAGCGGGGTGCGGCGAATTGCGATGGCGGGAATGGGGGGATATTCTCGGGCGGGGCGATTCCGAGGTAGACAAGGAGCAAGGCGGATGGACGGCGCAGCGAATATCGAGTCGATTCTGCACGAGACGCGGAAGTTTTCGCCGCCAGGGGAGTTTGCGGCGGCGGCGCACGTCAAGTCGATGGCGGAATACGAGCGGATGTATGCGGAGTCGGTGCGCGACCCGGAGGCGTTCTGGGCGGCGCAGGCGAAGAACCATCATTGGTTCCGGGCGCCCCAGCGCGTGCTGAACTGGCTGGAGCCGGTGGCGCGCTGGTACGAGGACGGCACAACGAACATCGCGTACAACTGCGTGGACGTGCAGATTGAGCGCGGGCTGGGGAATAAGACGGCGATCCTGTGGGAGGGGGAGCCGGTGGGAGGCGATGGCGGGCCGGCGGAGGTGCGGCGGCTGACGTTCGCGCAGTTGCGCGACGAGGTGGGGCGGTTTGCTAATACGTTGAAGAAGCTGGGGGTGCGGAAGGGGGACCGGGTCACGATCTACATGCCGATGGTGCCGGAGCTGCCGATCGCAATGCTGGCGTGCGCGCGGATCGGTGCGCCGCACTCGGTAATCTTCGGCGGATTCTCAGCGCAGGCGATCGTCGATCGGATCGAGGACGCGGATAGCCGGGTGATCATCACGGCGGACGGGGGGTTTCGGCGCGGGGGGATCGTGCCGCTGAAGGCGAACGTCGATGAGGCGCTGACGAAGACGGAGCGGGTGAAGACAGTGGTGGTGCTGCGGCGGTGCGGCAACGAGGTGACGATGCAGGCGGGGCGGGACGTGTGGTGGCACGAGGCGGAGGCGGGTGTCAGCGCGGAGTGCCCGGCCGAGGCGCTCGAAGCGGAGCACATGCTGTTCCTGCTGTACACGTCGGGGACGACGGGCAAGCCGAAAGGGATCATGCACACGACGGGCGGGTACATGGTCTATACGGCGTTGACGGCGAAGTATGTATTTGATCTGAAGCCGGATGACGTGTACTGGTGCACGGCGGACATCGGGTGGGTGACGGGGCATAGCTATATCATTTATGGCATTTTGCAGAACGGTGTAACCACCGTGATGTATGAGGGGGCGCCGAATTATCCCGACTGGGACCGGTTCTGGCGGATCGTGGCGCGGCACAAAGTGACAAAGTTCTATACGGCACCGACGGCGATCCGGGCGTTCATGAAGCAGGGGCGGAAGTTTCCCGACGCGCATGATCTGTCGAGCCTGCGGATGCTGGGGACGGTGGGGGAGCCGGTCAACCCCGAGGCGTGGATGTGGTATCACGAGGTGATCGGGCGGGAGCGGTGCCCGATCGTCGATACGTGGTGGCAGACGGAGACGGGGGGGATCCTGATTTCGCCGCTGCCGGGGGCGACTGCGACGAAGCCGGGGAGCGCGACCCGGCCGTTGTTCGGGATCGAGCCGGCGATCGTCAATCAGCAGGGGGAGGAGCAGCCGGATAACGTGGGGGGCCTGCTGGTGATCCGTAAGCCGTGGCCGGGGATGCTGCGGGGAATCTACGGGGACATGGAGCGGTACAAGCGGCAGTACTGGTCGGAGATTCCGCACGCGTACTTCACGGGGGATGGGGCGCGGCGCGACGAGGACGGGTATTACTGGTTGATGGGACGGGTGGACGACGTGATCAACGTGTCGGGGCATCGGCTGGGGACGATGGAGATCGAGTCGGCGCTGGTGGCGCACCCGGCCGTGTCGGAGGCGGCCGTGGTGGGGGTGCCGCATGAGTTGAAGGGGCAGGGGATCGCGGCGTTCGTGACGCTGCGCGCGGGGACGCAGCCGACGGAGGCGCTGCGGGGGGAGCTGCTGAAGCACGTGACGCACGAGATCGGGGCGATGGCGCGGCCTGACCAGTTGCGGTTCACGGATGCGCTGCCAAAGACGCGGAGCGGGAAGATCATGCGGCGGCTGCTGAAAGAGCTGGCGATGTCGGGGGACGTGTCGGGGGATACGACGACGCTGGAGGACTTCGGGGTGATTGCGCGACTGCGCGAGGAAGAGTAGGAAGAAATGCGGAATGCGGAGTGCGGAATGCGGAATAGAAGAATGAGGATCTGAACGTGCCGGCGAAATCAAACACGCAATTCGTCGAGGGATGGTGATGCCTGTTCATGCAGACATTGAGGCGCTCAAGCAACGGACAAAGGATTTTGCGCTGCGCGTGATTCGGTTGACGGAAGCGTTGCCGAAAACGCAAGTGGCAGCGTGATAGGTCGCCAGCTTCTACGCTCTGGTACGTCAGTCGGGGCGAATTATCGAGCCGCATGTTGATCCAAATCCCCGGCGGGTTTCGTCAACAAGATGACGATCGTGGAGGAAGAGACCGACGAAAGCGGCTATTGGTTGGAGTTGCTGGTTGACTCGGGTGCGATGGAGAAGCGGAGACTAGAACCTCTCATGCGGGAAGTGAACGAGCTGCTGGGTATCGTGGTGGCGTCGATCAGGACAGCGCGGCGGCGCGTTGTCAGGTGAGCCGCCTGGGTGCGGCCTTCGAGGGGGAGGAATGGGAAGACGTGTTGATGTGACGGCGCCGGTAGCGAGGTACTCGGAGCTGTGGGCGCGGCTGATCGAATGCAAGTGTGGCTGGGAGTGGGGGTTAGGAGTGGGGAGGCCGTGGCGGAGGGGAGGGTAGGGCGCGGGGGAATTG
>CAZNDQ010000046.1:12181-13764 GCA_964571825.1 uncultured Planctomycetales bacterium
GGGGGAGAGTGGGATTGTGTGGGGGGGAGGGGGGGCGGTAGGATAGTCATATCACATGAGGCTCCGCGGGCAGGGGCCGGTATCGGACGTTCGAGCAGACCTGTCGTGAGTGCAATTGTCGGATCGAGCCGCACGCGAGCCGACAAGGAGGCCGAAAGAACGATGGGCGCAATCCCCGCGCAGTCAGGTTCTCCGGGAAGTAGCACTGCGCGCGGCGGGCGTCCGCGGTGGCGGACGAGCGTGACGGCGCTGCGCGGGGGATGCGCCCGGCGCCGTGTGCGGCGATCATGCGCGACGGTGGTGAGTTGCGCGGTGTTGTGTGCGTGTGCGTGGGGTGCGGCGGGGTGCTCGGAGCGCGGCGGGGCGCCGTCGGATGCCGTGGCGGCGGAGTCGGGCGGGACGGCGAAGGCGGGCGCGACGAGCGCAGCCGGCTACGAGCAGGATGTCGCGGCGCAGCGGGCGATCGGGCAACTGCGCGAGGCGCGCGAGCGGGAGGGGATCCTCGGGCCGCAGTTGTTCGGGGAGCTACGGAAGATCTTCGAGCGGTATCCGCAGGCTGGGCCGGTGCGCGAGCTGTACGTGCGGACGCTGATCGACCGGAAGAACTGGAACGCGCTGATCGAGTTGTACAGCGAGAAGCCGGAGGCGGAGCGGACGCCGGCGGATCAGGTGGCGCTGGCGAAGATGCTGATCAGCGGGCAGCGGTATGAGGATGGCGCGCGGATCGTGGTGCCGATGTGGGAGGCGGCGCCGCAGGATGCGGAACTGTGCTGGCTGGCGGGCTTCGCGCTGTTCAACCAGGGGGAGTTTGCGGAGTCGGCGCGGGTGTTCGATCGCGGGTGGGAACCGCTGATGGCGGCGGGGAAGCGCGACGCGCTGCTGTTGCGGGCGCTGATCCACACGGAGCTGGGCGAGTACGAACCGGCCATGGCGAAGCTGGAGCAGTTGCTGGCGGCGGACCCGCGGCACGTTCCGGGGCACAACGCGATGGGGCGGGTTCTGGCGGCGGTGGGACAGACGGAGCGGGCGGAGCAGCACATCGCCCAGGCGACGGCGCTGCACGCGGCGATCAACGAGGCGGAGACGAAGCAGGCGCGGCTGTCGTCGCGGGTGCAGACGCTAAACGATGCGTTTGCGGCGAAGGAGTACGCGGCGTGCGAGCGGATGATCGCGGCGCTGATGCCGGACGTGAACGGGGCGCTGCAGGCGGAATTGCAGGTTATGTTGAGCAAGGTGTATGAGGCGACGGGCCGCGCGGATGATGCGGCGCGGGCGCGGGCGGAAGCGGCGCGACTGGCGGCGGCCAGTGGGAGCGGGGGCAAATGATCAAGAACGCAATCCTGACGGTGGTGGTGATCGCGGCGGTGGCGGGGGGGCTGTTCTACGTTCGTCAGAGCGGGGTGGCGTCGGAGACGGCGCCGGCAGCGGAGAAGCCGAGGCTGATTCAGGCGGAGCGCGAGGCGGCGGCGGGCGAGGCGAAGCCGAAACGGACGACGAAGCTGTACTTCGAGGATGGGACGGCCGCGGCGGGGATATCGTTCCGGCACATGCCGACGCGCTCGCCGGAGCGGTACATGCCGGAG
>CAZNDQ010000047.1:0-12319 GCA_964571825.1 uncultured Planctomycetales bacterium
GCTTGAGCTGCTCCACAGTAACCTTGATCCGCTCCGAGGCGATCACCCCGCTGTACGGGAACCACTGAATGTAGTACGTCCCCGTCCCCTGCAGACCCGGGAAGCAGTCCACCAGGTCCATCCGCGCGCCGATCACTCCGTGTGGCGGAATCGTGATCGCCGGCACCGGCTTGTGAAACAGGCAAAGCCCCGCCCACTCCACCGGCGCACCGTTCGCCGCCGTCACCTGCAGCGCCCGCTCCGGTGCCCCGCCGAAGATGTGGTTCGCCGGCAGCATCAGCTCCACTTTGTCGTTGCTCGAAGTCTCCCCCGCGTCGCTCGACCGCAGCGTCAGCGGCTCATCCGTCGGATTGCACAGCGTGAAGTCGACGTAGATCGGCCGCCCCACCTGGTTGATCTGCCGCATCGCCCGCAGATGGGCCTCGGCGCGCGTCGGGTCCGCCACCGCGCCGCGGGCAGGCCCCAGCAGCAGGAGCAGACAGCCCGCCGCCAGGCGCATCCCCCACGCCCGGACGCGCCCCAACCGCACTCCGGCCGGCAACCCCTGATCGATCATCTTCGCCAAATGCGGCTCTCCACGGCGCTCGTACGTTTCGGCGGCATCGCGTCTTACAACTCATACGCCCGCCCGCAATGCAGGTTGCGGCCGGACGCTTCCCCCGCTTCAGGGTGACGCGAAGTCTACTGGAATTCTGCCCGCCCTCAACCCTCACGCCCCTTCCGCGCCGGAATCCGGCCGCCCGCCGCACGATGCGCGCGCAACAGACCGCCCGATCGCGCCGCGGCGCCGTGCGGGCCCATATGCCCGAAACGGCGCGCGGCCGCGCCGGACTGTGCCCGGCGGCCGTTGACCGCACCCGCTTGTCTATCGATTCACCGCTTGCCGCGGATGTGCTCAAAAGAATGGTGGGTGCGCCGGTCGGGGTCCAGTGGTCATTAACGCACCCACCATCACGTACTGGTCTTCAAGCCGGATTGCCCGAATTGCGTCAATATCTTCGTCACTTCACGCCGCCGTCGACATGGGTTAACAAGCTCATTTTTGCAGCACCGCCGCCGGCGCGTTCGTTGCGCGCTGGTCAGCCATACCCAGCCTGCTAGGATATGCCCATGCCTGATTCACTCGCTTCGTACGCGCAGCGCTTCGCGCCGCTTCTGTTTGTCTTGCTCTGCGCGCACCTGACCGGCTGCCCGCGCACCACGGAATCCCCCCATTCGCACGCCGATACCGCCACCGACCGCCCGAACGTCATCTTTATCTTCACTGACGACCAGGCGCCGCGCACCCTCGGCTTCGAGGGAAATACCCATATCCGCACGCCCCACGTCGATCGTCTCGCCGCCGAAGGCGTGCAGTTCACCCGCGCCTACGTGCCGCTTCCCCAGTGTGCGCCCAGCCGCGCCGCCGTACTCACCGGACTTTACCCACACCAGAACGGCGTCATGACGAACGAGGCTGCGCGCCTGCGCCCCGACGCCTTCACCTTCGGCGACCTCTTCAAGAACCAGGGCTACGCCACCGCCCTCGTCGGCAAGTGGCATCTCGGCAATGAACAATCTGCTCAGTGCGGCTTTACCGACCTATGGGTGACGTTCCCCATGCCCGGCGAACACACCGACCCCCCCCTCTGGGTAAATGGGCAACTCAAACCACACACCGGAAACATCACCGACATCCTCACCGATTACGCATTGCAGTTTATCGGCGCTCACCGGTACGACCCCTTCTTCCTCTGGGTTGCTTACAAAGCACCTCATCCCCCCTTCGTCGCCTATCCCGGTGAGAAATTCGCCTACGACCCCGAAGCCATCCCGCTCCCCGAAAGCATCCATGACGATCTGTCAGCCAAGCCGGCTTCCCAGCGAAATGGAAAATGCCACGAGTGGTTCAGGCAGACGCCGCTCCACCTCGTCCGCCGCGACCGCGCACTCTACTACTCGATGATCTCCGGCATCGACCACAACGTCGGCCGCATCATCGACCATCTGCACCAGCTCGATCTCGACCGCCGCACCATCGTCATCTTCAAGAGCGACAACGGTATCTTCCTCGGCGAGCACCAGATGCTCCGCAAAGGCCCCGCCTTTTACGAGGAACTCGTCCGCACGCCGACCGTATTCTGGGCACCCGGCCGGCTCCCCGCCGGCCGCAAAGTGGACGCCCTCGTCGGCACGCTCGATCTCCTGCCCACCTTCTGCGCCCTGCTCGGCGCGACGCCGCCCGCGCCCCTCCCCGGACGCGATATCTGGCCCCTCGCCGCCGGCACCGCCGACGAACCCCGCCGCGACGCGCTGTTCTTCGAGTACCTCGAGAAGGAAGCCACCGGCGAAAACGTCCCCATGCGCGGGCTCGTCACCGACCGTTACAAGTACGCCGTCTACCTCACTCCCGGCGAGGAGGAACTGTACGACCTGCAATCCGATCCGCTTGAAATGAAAAACCTCGCCGACAGCGCCGAACACCGCGACACCCTCATCGCCCTCCGCGCCAGACTCGACCAATGGCGCCGCGAAACGGGGGACACCCCTTGAAGCCGCCGCGCCGCCCGAGCGCCAGACTCCGCCCTCTCATGCTCCTGCCCGCCGCGCTCGTGGCTGTGCTGCACTACGCCTCCTTCGACATCCTCCTCCGCCCCATCGTCACCGACATCTCCTTCTATCTCTACTTCGCCCAGCGCGTCGCCGCCGGTGCCGTCCCCTACGTCGACTTCTTCGAGCACAAAACACCGCTCGCCATCTTTGCCGGCGCCATCTTCCACGCCCTCGGAACCGCGCTCGGCCTCGACCCGCTCCTCGCCATCCGCGCCGGCTACCTCGCGCTCGCCGCGCTCGCCGCGCTGGTCCTCTTCCTCCTCTACGCACGCATCTTCAACAACCGCCCCGCCGCCGGCTGGATCGGTATGACGCTCTCCTTCGCTTTTCCCCTCCTCGGTCTCATGCCCGCCATCGGCAACATCCCCAAGCTGCTCACCGTCCTCGGCGCCGGCGCTGCGCTGCTCGCCGCGCACCGCCGCCGCTGGATCTTCGCCGGCATCTTCGCCGCGCTGGCCGCGCTCGACTGGCAGCCCGGCGGCCTGCTCGCCATTCTCGGTGTCCTCGCCGCCGCTTCGCTCCGACCTGCCCGTGCGCGCAGCCTCCTCCGCGCGCTCCTCGGCATGGCCCTCGCCGCCGCCCCCATCCTCCTCTGGTTCGCCGCCCACGGCGCCCTGCGCGCTTTCTTCGAACTGACCATCGGCGCCTCGCTCGCCGACAAGTCCGCCGCGCTACCCTTCCCCGACCGCTGGCGCATGATCCTCGACTACATCCGCCTCGACTGCTCCGGCGCACTCTGGCTCGCCTGGCTCGCCCCCCTCGGCATGTTCACGTTCGCCGCGCGCACCCTCTGCCTCCTCCGCCGCCCACGCGGCCCGCTGATGATCGGACTCTCCCTCTACCACTACGGCATCATCGCCTTTTCCCTCCTCGATTTCGGCGGCCACGGCGACATGTTCATCCTCAACCACTCCCTCGCTTTCTTCGCCGCCCTGCCCGCCGCCGAACTCTACTACTGGATTCTGCGTATCCTGACGGAGAAGGTGCGCCGCCGCCCGCGGGGGGACCGCTTCGTCCGCCACTCGTCGACCCATCTGCCCAGCCTGTTGCTGCGCGGGGTCGTCGCCGTGTTGCTGGTCGCGCTGGTGCGACCCGCGTTTCTCACCCGCGGCGACCACGCGGCGAGATTGACCTGGGCCGCCGACGGCTACTCCCTCGCCGACCAGCGCCGCGCGGCCGATATCCTCTGCCGCGGGCTCGGCGCCCGGCGCATCGCCGCCGCCCATCAGCAGGAACTGCTGTTCCTCGGCGGCGCGACCAGCGCGGCCCCCTTCCTCTTCTGGAACTGGGCCACGATCGCCTACTATCGACAGGATGATGAGAACAGTGCGATGACCCTCACCCGACTCTGGCGCGACGCCGATCCAGACGCCGTCCTCCTCCACCCGGCCATGCTCACCGGCGGACAACTCATGCGCACCCCCCTCGGCCCCTGGCTGGCGCAGGAATATCGCCCGATGATCATTCTCCCCGAGCGCGACGCCCGCTACGCGCCGCTCGTCTGGCTCCGCCGCGGCACCCCGATCCCCGAAGATCTGCCGCTGCGCCTGTTGCAATTGGAATCACCCGGCGCGCCGCAGCCGCAACCGACCCATTGACGCAAGGAATCGCATGCATCCAAAACCGATCAGCGCACCCCCACAACGACCGCGAACACCCGCGCGCCGCCTGCTTGTTCTCGCACTCCTCGCTTCGACGCTCCCCGCCTGCTCGCGCCGCGACGCCAACGAGCCCCCGCGCCCCAACATCCTCATCTATCTCGTCGACACGCTCCGTCCCGATCACCTCGGCGTTTACGGCTATCAGCGCGAAACCTCCCCCGCCCTCGACGCCTTCGCCCGCGACGCCGTCGTCTTCGACAACGCCTACACGACCGCCGGCTGGACCAAGCCCGCCTGCCTCTCGCTCCTCACCGGACTCAACCCGCCGCGCCACCGCGCCATTACCCGCCCCGATACGGTCGCCGCCGAGTTGCAACTCCTCAGCGAACACCTCAAGGCGCTCGGCTACCACACTGCCGCCTTCGTCACCAACCCCAACCTCATCCCCCTCTGGGGCTGGAACCAGGGCTACGACATCTACGACGACCTCAACGCCGTCGGCCGCGACACCCGCGCCGACGAAGTCAACGCCTCCGTCTTCCGCCGCCTCGATCAGCGCCCCGCCGCCCCGTTCTTTTTCTACGTCCACACGATGGACCCCCACGGCCCCTTCGACGCCCCTCCCCCCTTCGACACCATGTTCCCCCGCCCGCGCGGCGGCCGCGTCGTCCCCTCCACCATGACCCACGACATCGCCCCCGAACTGCTCCTCGACGCCATCTCCGCCTACGACGGCGAGATCGCCTACAACGACCTGCACTTCGGCAAACTCCTCGAACGCCTCAAGCAGGACAGACTCTACGACGACACCCTCATCCTCTTCGTCGCCGATCACGGCGAAGAACTGCTCGACCACGGCGGCGGCGGCCACGGCCACACGCTCTTTCAGGAACTCCTCCGCGTCCCGCTCCTCATCAAGTTCCCGCGCAGCGCGATGGCCGGGAAGCGCGTCGCCGACCGCGTCTCGCTCATCGATATCGTCCCCACCCTGCTTGCTTATCTGCGCCAGCCCGCGCCGCCCGACCTCGACGGCCTCGACCTGCTCCCGCTCATCCGCGGCGAGCAGAACCGCCTCCCCGACCGCCCCCTCTTCTTCGACCTCGACCTCCAGCGCGCCGACGGCGTGACCAACGTCGCCCGCGCTGTCATCCTCGGCTCGCTCAAGTACATCCGCTGCCTCGGCCCCGAGCCGCACGAACTGCTCTACGACCTTCACAACGACCCGCGCGAACGCTTCAGCCTCCTCCCCAAGTCCGCCGAACAGGCGCAGGCGCTCGCCGCCATGCTCGACGACTACACCCTGCGCACCTCCACCGGCATCCACCTTCGCCTCTTCAACGCCAACGACATCACCGACCGCGCCGCCCGCGTCGTCCTGCGCACCACCGGCCGCTTCGTCGCCCTCGCCCCACGCCTCTGCGAGGACACCGACACCGCCGAACTCTCCCCCGACGGAAAGTCGCTCACCTTCCGCACCCGCCTCGTCAACTACCCGCACCCCACCGGCGGCGTCCCACCCTGGATCGTTGATGAGGACAGCCTCACCTTTCGCCTCGAACCGCCCGACGCCGGACTGACGATCGAAACACTCACGCTCGACGACGGCGCGCCGCTCCCCCTCTTCCTCGGCGCCGCGCGCACGCCCGCCGCCGACACGCCGCTCACCCTCGACCCGCGCATCGAGTCCCTCGTCGTCCCCGACATCGCCGCTCTGCTCCGCGACCACGGCCGGCCCATCGACCCCGTCCCTCTCGGCGCCTACCTCGCCGTCGTCCCCGCCGCCGAGCAACAGACAACCATGCCCGAAGAGGTCATCGAACGCCTTCGCGCAACCGGATATATCCAATGACACAGCCACTTATGCGACATGAAAATAACAGAATCCGGCGTAAATGTAATATTTACCGCGGCCGCGCGCAGACGGTCGCCGCGATCCTGCTTGCTTCATGGCTCGCCGCGTGCGACAAACAGCGCGACGCCGCGCCGACCGCTGCGTCGAACGAACCGCCGCCGCCCGTCCTCCTCATCGGCACCGACGGCATCGAGTGGAACCTCGTCCTCCCCCTCCTCGCCGAGGGCAAACTGCCTCACCTCCACGGCCTGATGGAGCGCGGCACCTTCGGCCTCTTCGAAACCATGATCCCTACCCGCTCGCCGATCATCTGGACCACCATCGCCACCGGAAAAACGCGCCAGGAACACGGCATTCACGATTTCATCCAGCCCGACCCGGCCGCGCCCGACCAGCCCAAGCTCATCGACAGCACCGACCGTCGCACCTCTGCCCTCTGGAACATCGCCTCCGCCGCCGGCCGCTCCGTCGACGTCGTCGGCTGGTGGCTCACCTTCCCCGTCGAGCGAATCCACGGCGTCATGGTCGCCCAGTACAACACCGGCTCGAAGGAGCAGGCCCAGCAGGGCGACATGATCTGGAAGGGCACCGTCGTCCCCGGCATCCCCGGCCAGGTCCACCCGCCCCAGCGCCAGGCCGAGTTCGAATCGATCGCCAATGATGTGGCCTCCCAGCTCCCGCAGCTCGCGCACCAGACCCTCGGCCGCGCCGCCGCCGACACCTCACCCGTCGCTGCGCGCCTCTGGGAAAACTGCATGTGGTCCTTCCGTGCCGACGCCACCTATCGCCGCGCAGGCCTGACGCTCCTCGCCGAGCCCCGCCGCCGCGACCTCTTCCTGATCTACTTCGGCGGCTCCGACGTCTTTGCCCACCGCTTCTGGCGCTACATGCAGCCCGACCTCTATCAGACGCGCCCCCCCGACGACGAGGTCGCCGCCTACGGCCGGCTCATCCGCGACTACTACATCTATCTCGACACCGTCATCGGCGAACTCCTCGCCGCCGCTCCGCCCGACGCCAACGTTCTCGTCGTCTCCGACCACGGCATGGCCCCCGTCAACCTCGACGGCCCCTTTACCGTCGACCTCCGCACCCGCGACCTGCTCTCGGGCAATCACGACTTCGCCGAGCCCGGCTTCTTTCTCGCCGCCGGCCCCTCGATCCGCCATACCCCCGCGCCGCGCCCGCTCGCTGAACTCGCGCGCACCGACCTCCGCCCCGTCGCCTCCATCTACGACGTCGCCCCGACCGTCCTCGCGCTGATGAACGTCCCCGTCGGCCGCGACATGTCCGGCAAGGTTCTCTTCGACGTGCTCACCCCCGAACACCTCCAGCGCTTCCCGCTCCGCCACGTCCCCACGCACGACACCCCCGGCTGGGACGCCGTCCGCCAGCCCGCCCCCATCCTGCCCGACGGCGCCGCTCAGGAACGCCTCGACCAGCTCCGCGCCCTCGGCTACGTCAAAGGCGACTGAGCGCGCGCCGCAGCGTGCTCCATCCCCTCCCGTGGATTGCCGATGAATCAGTACTTAGAATATCGCGCAGTTGATACGCTATGAGAGTCGCTCGCCCGCCAATCCCGACTCAGGCAATCGCGGAGTTCTGCCGCAAACGCCGCATCCGCCGCTTGGCGCTGTTCGGCTCCGTCCTACGCGACGACTTCGGCCCAGACAGCGACGTCGATGCGCTGGTCGAGTTCGAGCCCGGCCACACACCCGGCTTCGAAATCGTCGATGTCGCCGACGAGCTCTCCGCCATCTTCGGCGGTCGCAAGGTCGACCTGGTCAACCCCAAATACCTCAACCACCGCCTGCGCGACCGCGTCCTGCAAAGCGCCGAGACTCTCTATGTCGACGCCGACTGATGCGCGCGATCGTTGGTCGGGGTGAATGCACGCCGGTCAGTTGATCATCGATCTGTTCGATTGTGAAGCAGAAATGAGTTGTCGCGGCGCAAGCCGGCGCATCCGCGCCGACTACTCGTTGTGCGCGTCGCTACCGTGCTCGCGCGAAGTCTGCAATTCGCGCTGACGTTTGAGCAGTTCTTCGTGTTCCCGGCGGTAATACTCCAGCCGCTCGTCGTCGGACTTTCCGCGCAGAGCCTCCGCGCGGCGCATCTGCGCCTCATACGTCATCCGCACGCAGTCGAACTCCTTCTTTGAGTTCATCCACCCTTGCCCATCATGAGGAGACTCCTCCGACAAACGCTAAAATGTGACCACCGCATTCTATCGGAGCACGGGGTGGAGACGCGCCCGGGTAGAATCCATGCCCGGCAACCGGTACAATGCACCTGAGGGGAGCGTCTCGTGGTCAGCAATCGACGTCGAGTTGGAACTCGTGCCCATAATCCGTACGGGGCACTACCGACAGTAATCCTGGCACTGTTTCTGCTCGCGCCCGCCTGGGCCGATAAACCGGCCGCCCCTCCACCCCCCGCGGCTCTGACCGCTCCGGCCGCGCCCAGCACCTCCACCGCCGTCGCCTTCACCACCCGCCCCCTCGTCGCCGGCCAGCCCGAGACCGCCGCCGTCGCCGGCCCGCCCCACATCGTCGTCGAGACCGAACAGCTCTCCGCCGAGCCCGTCTGGCGCGGCCAGTTCGCCGAGTTCACCTTCCGCGTCCGCAACGACGGCCAGGCTGACCTCCGCCTCCGCGGCAAGGGCGGCTGAGGCTTCGCCC
The DNA here is from genome assembly GCA_964571825.1 of uncultured Planctomycetales bacterium. Taxonomy (GTDB): domain Bacteria; phylum Planctomycetota; class Phycisphaerae; order UBA1845; genus CAZNDQ01. The sequence goes on from CAZNDQ010000047.1 coordinate 8,727, forward strand.
TCGCCGGTCGGTCCGACCGCATCATCCCCCCCGGCCAGACGCACGACCTCGTCGTCCGCGTCAGCACCGCCAAGATCACCTCGCCGACCTACACCAAGCGCCTGATCCTCAGCACCAACGACCCCGCGCGCCCGCAGGTTCCGCTCAACTGCATTGGCCGCGTCAAGCAGGCCGCCCTCATCAAGCCCCCCAGCGCCAACCTCGGCCGCCTCTTCGGCGACAAACCCATCTCGCGCACCCTCACCATCACCCGCGGCGACGCCGGCCCGCTCGCCCCCGAACTGATCGCCCCGCCCTTCCCCGGGCTGCCCACCGCCCTGCGGACGATCACCCCCCGGGACGAGTACGAGCTCGGACTGACTTTCGCCCCGCCCTGGCCGGCCCAACGCCTCAATCACAGTCTGAAACTCAAAACCGGCGTGCCCGAAAAGCCCGAGGACCTCATCCCCCTCTTTGCCCAGCCGGCCCCGCGCGTCGCCACCTTTCCGGCCCGCATCCTGCTCCCGCCCCGCCTTGACGCCGACCACCGCCAGGCCGTCCGCCTCGAATGGGCCGGCGACGTGCCCCACCGCGCCACAGCCGTACACGTCGACGACCCGCAGCTCCGCGTCAGCCTCGACCCCGCCTCCGCCGGCCGCCGCGTCCTCCTCGACGTCCCCGCCGGCTACGTCTCCCCGCCTCGCCCGCGACAGATCCGCATCCAGACCGACGACCCCGCCCAGCCCTACCTCCTCGTCCCCGTCATGGCCCGCCCCTCCACATCAAAAACCGCCGTACGCTAGGTGCCTGCGCTCCTTTCTCGGGCGCCTCCTTCCGACCGATCCACCCCCCTCACGCCCACGACACCACCAGCCGATTCCTGTATCATTCGACCGGCGGGCACGTGCCCGCGCGGGCCGCTCAATTCCGGGAGGTTTGCCATGCTCAGCGACAAGATGCAGAAGGCGCTCAACGACCAGATCAACCACGAACTCTACTCCAGCTACCTCTACCTTCAGCTCTCCGCCTGGTGCTCCCTCCAGGGCCTCAACGGCTTCGCCCACTGGCTCCGCGTCCAGGCCGACGAGGAAACCGACCACGCCAACCGCATCTACAACTACATCAACCACCATCAGGGCCGCATCGTCCTCCAGACGATCAAGCAGCCCCCGTCCGACTTCCCCAACGTCACGGCCGTCATGGAAGCCGCCCTCGGCCACGAACAGAAGATGACCAAGCTCATCCACGATCTCAACACCCTCGCCGAGACCGAAAAGGATCCCGCCACCCGCATCTTTCTTCAGTGGTTCGTCACCGAGCAGATCGAGGAGGAGGCCGTCGTCAGCCAGATCCTGCACGATCTCGGCTTGGCCGGTGACAGCGGCCCCGGCCTCTTCATGCTCGACCGCGAACTCGCTGCCCGCGGTCCCGAAAAGGAAGAGGACGACAAGGAATGATCGCCGGGCGCGGTACCCGGCCAGATGGATCGCCGTAACCTCCTGTAAAACAACGCACTAGGCTGACATTGTGAAATATTTCTTGACTTGCCCGCCCGAGTCGCTACACTCCCCCGAACGCCACCCCGGCGTCTTTCCCGCGTTCGGGCTGCGCGGCGCGGCCACTTCCGCCCGCGCTCATTCGTCCCCCGCACGGAGGTACGCATGCCTGCCGTAGCTGACGGACCGCTGCTCGGCGACTATCTGCCGATCGTTATCCTCCTCGGCGTGGCCGTCTTTCTCGGCCTGCTCACCCTCGTCCTCGCCCACACCCTCGGCCCCAAACGCCAGGGCCCCCTCAAGGACGACGTCTACGAGTCCGGCGTCCCCGCCGTCGGCGACGCCCGCCGCCGCTTCAACGTCCGCTTCTACCTCGTCGCCATGCTCTTCCTGCTCTTCGACGTCGAAGTGCTCTTCCTCTGGCCCTGGGCGCCGCTCTTCCGCCAGGCCTCCGTCGCCGGCCGCCCGCTCGTCGCCGCCGACGGCATGCTGCTCAGCAACGACTACCTCCTCGTGACAATCAGCATCTTTCTCGTCATCCTGCTTGTCGGCTTCGTCTACGAGTGGCGCAAGGGCATCTTCCGCTGGAACTGATCGGAGTCGATGCGATGGCCCGCGAAAAATACCTCGACTCGCCGCACCAGATGGCCAAAGATGACCTGCTCGTCACCCGCCTCGACGCCATCGTCCACATGCTGCGCAAGAACAGCGTCAACTGGGCCCGCAAGAACTCCCTCTGGCCCATGCCCTTCGCCACCGCCTGCTGCGGCATCGAATTGATGGCCACCGGCGCTTCCCGCTATGACCTCGCCCGCTTCGGCGCCGAAGTCATGCGCTTCAGCCCGCGCCAGTGCGACTTGCTCATCGTCGCCGGCCGCGTCGTCGCCAAGATGATGCCCGTCCTCCAGAAAATCTACCTCCAGATGACCGAGCCCAAGTGGGTCATCAGCATGGGCGCCTGCGCCAGCACCGGCGGCGTCTTCGATACCTACGCGGTCGTTCAGGGCGTCGACCAGTTCCTCCCCGTCGACGTCTACGTCCCCGGCTGCCCCCCGCGCCCCGAGACGCTCATCGAGGGCATCATGGCCATCCAGCGCATCGTCGAGCGCGACGGCATCGAGGCCGTCTCGCAGCGCAAGAAGGGCCTGGGCCTCATGGCCGAGCCGCGCGTCCAGCTCGGCAGAGAGGAGCCGGCCAATGTCCGTTGACGCCTGCCTCGACGCCCTGCGCGAGCGCTTCCCCGATCTCGATCTCGCCCCCGCCCCGCTCATGCCGCAGCGCGACGGGCCCGCCGACGACCGCGCCATCCGCGTCGCGCCCGACCGCCTGCTCGAGGTCATGCACTTCCTCCACGACGACCCGCGCACCGACTTCAAGCAGCTCGCCGACCTGACCTGCGTCGACTATCTCCGCTTCCCCAGCGCGACCGACCGCTACGGCGTGATCTACAACCTGCTCTCCATCACGCACAACCACCGATTGTTCGTCCGCACCTTCGTCAACGATCCCGACCCACGCGTCCCCACCGTCACCGCCATCTGGCGCGGCGCCGAGTGGCTCGAACGCGAAGTCTACGACATGTACGGCGTGCGCTTCGATGGCCACCCCGACCTCCGCCGCATCCTCACCTGGGAAGGCTTCACCGCCCATCCGCTGCGCAAGGACTACCCCCTCCGCGGTCGCGGCGAGCGCGAAAACTTCGCCGTCATTTCCCGGGAGTCCGCCTAGCGCGAGGAGCCGCATCCCCCATGGCCGTCATGCCCGACGTCAGCACGACCCTCACCCGCGACGAGCCCGGCGGCGACCGCTGGACGCTCAACTTCGGCCCCCAGCACCCGGCGACCCACACCACGCTCCGCCTCGTCCTCGAACTCGACGGCGAACGCATCGTCGCCGTCACCCCCCACATCGGCTACCTCCACAGCGGCTTCGAAAAACTCGGCGAGCACCACGACTACAACCAGTACGTCACCGTCACCGACCGCATGAACTACGTCTCGCCCATGGCCAACAACATCGCCTGGCACCACGCCTGCGAAAAACTCTTCGGCATCGAACTCACCCCGCGCTGCAAGGTCCTGCGCACGATCATCGCCGAACTCGCCCGCATCCAGGACC
>CAZNDQ010000047.1:12329-13731 GCA_964571825.1 uncultured Planctomycetales bacterium
CACGTCGGTTGCTCCGGCCTCGACCTCGGCGGCTTCACCGCTTTCCTCTACGCCTTCAACGACCGCGAGATCATCTACGACCTCTTCGAGGAAATCTGCGGCGCCCGCTTCACCACCAGCTACACCCGCGTCGGCGGCCTGATGTACGACATGCCGCCCGAATGGCCCGCGCACGTCAAAGCGTTCCTCGGCAAACTGCCGAAGACGCTCGACGACGTCGAGGCCCTGCTCACCCGCAACCGCATCTTCATCGAGCGCGTCCGCGGCATCGGCTACATCGACTACGACGACGCCATCAACTGGAGCCTCACCGGACCGCCCGCCCGCGCCAGCGGCATCGCCCGCGACCTGCGCAAGGATGATCCGTACCTGTGCTACGCCGAAAACTGGGACGGCCGCGGCAGCTCCGCCGTCCAGTTCAAGGTCCCCCTCTGCGACCTCGGCGACGTCTACGGCCGCTACCTCATCCGCCTCGAAGAAATGCGGCAGTCAATGAAAATCATCGAGCAGCTCATCGACAACGTCCCCCCCGGCCCCGTCAACGCCTCGCCGGACGAGAAAGTCACGCTGCCCGACAAACGCGAGGTCTACTTCTCGATCGAGGGCCTGATCCACCACTTCGAGAAGATCATGACCAACCGCGGCTTTACGCCGCCGGTCGGCGAGGCTTACGGCGCCACCGAAACCGCCAACGGCGAACTCGGCTTCTATCTCGTGTCCGACGGCGGCCCCCGCGCCTACCGCGCCCGCTGCCGCCCGCCGAGCTTCATTAACTATCAGTGTTTCGCCAAACTCATGGTCGGCCACCAGCTCAGCGACATTCCGCCCGTGCTGAATTCGCTCAACATCATCGCCGCGGAACTCGACCGCTGACCACCGGAGACGCGACACGCCATGGCCTGGAAAGCTCTCGACCGCATCACGCCGCAGCACGACCCGAGCGCCCCGCCGCTCCTCGGTGCGGCCGCGCGCGAAAAAATCCGCTCCTTCCTCCCGCGCTACGAGACGCGCCGCGCCGCCCTCCTCCCCGCGCTCCACGTCGCCCAGGAAACCCTCGGCTGGATCAACCACCAGGCGATGATCGAAGTCGCCCAGGTCCTCGAGATCCCCCCCTCGCAGGTCCTCGACACCATCAGCTTCTACACCCACTACTGGACGCACCGCCGCGGCCGCAAGGTCATCATGGTCTGCCGCTCCATCAGTTGTCAGCTCCTCGGCAGCGAAAACCTCCTCGCCGCCCTCAAGGACCACCTCGGCATCGACGAACACGAAACAACCCCCGACGGCGAGTACTCCCTCGTCACCGAAGAATGCCTCGCCGCCTGCGACCACGCCCCCTGCCTGCTCGTCGGCGAACGCCTGCACAAGTGCGTCCGCCCGCAGGATGTCACGCGCCTCCTCG
>CAZNDQ010000048.1:0-2196 GCA_964571825.1 uncultured Planctomycetales bacterium
GACCACCGGCGAACTCGTCCACAAAAAATCCCTCCTCCAGCTCCTCGGCCTCGAACCACCTCCCGCCGCCGCCCGCGCGCTGACCTCGCCGCACGAACCGCGCGCGCACAGCGCCTCGTCGGATCGTGCCACCCAAACGACGGCTCACCTCGCCGCCGCCCTCCCCCTCGACGCCGCGCGCGCCGCCACCGTCGTCCTCGAAAACTGGCTCCGCTGCGGCCGAGTCGTCTACGTCCTCCTCGCCCTCTTCGGCCTCTGCCTGCGCCAGCCGCCTGCCGCCGACCGACCGGCCGCCCGCGTCCTCGCCGCCGCCTGGCTCGTCCACTTCTGCATCCTCGTCGCGCTCGTCCTGCGCTTCGACTACTGGCATGCACTCAGCAAGCGCCACGCCCTGCTGCTCGTCCTGCTGCTGCTGCCCTTCGCCGCGCGCGGCGCCGCGTGGATCATCGACCGCCTCGCCCAACGCCTCGGCGCCGCCCGCGCCACCACCCTCGTCCTCGCCGCGCTCGTCCTCTCCACCGCCTGGTGGGCGCTGCGCCCCATCCACGCCGGCGCGGCCCCGCTCGTCCGCACCGGCCGCTGGATCGCCCGCCACCGCCCCGACGCCCGACTCATCCTCACCGCCGACGCCCGCGTCCCCTTCTACGCCGCCGCCCGCATGCAAAACTGGGACGAGCGCTCCGGCAGCCCCGCCGTCCTCCGCGACCACCTCGACTCCTTCCGCCCCGACCTCGTCTGCCTCGAAGACCGCCGCCTCCTCCGCCACAACCCCGACTTCTTCCGGCAGCTCGACGAGCTGCTCCTGCGCCCCGGCCGTCTCCGTCAGGTCCACGTCGAATCCGCCGACGAATCCGGCGCCTCGCCCGTCCGCGTCTACGAGGTCTCGCCCCCCTGAACCGCGCAGCAAAAAGGGCCGGCCGCCCGTTCGGACAACCGGCCCCGAATCGTTCATCCCGCCGCTCGCGCTACGGCACCATCAGCAGCGAGAACGTCGAGAAGTCTTCCAGATCGACGTCCCCGTCGCCGCTCAGGTCCGCGCAGTCGCAGCCCTCCAGCAGCAACGCGCCCGGGCCCGTGAAGCACTCCGCGAACGTGTTGAAGTCCAGCAACGTCACGTCCCCGTCGCCGTCGCAGTCGCCCGGCACGCCCCCCGGCTCGCACTCGTCCGGAACGCCGTTGCCGTTCGCATCCTGCGAGTACCCCGTCGCAATGTCGCACTCGTCCGCCTTCTCGTTGCTGTTGCAGTCCGGCTCGCACTCGTCCGGAATGCCGTTGTTGTTGCAGTCCGTCGACGTGCCGCCGCCCCGCGGCGTCAGGTGCAGCGCCCACCCGTCCAGCGTCCCTTCGTCCGCCGTCGGATACAGGTCCGTCACCCACAGCGTCCACTCGCCGCTCATCTCCCGATCGTTGAAGATGCCCAGCGGCGCCGAGCCGAACGTCCCCCCGCGATACCGCGCCGGGCTGAACGTCCCCGTCACCGCGCCGCCGTCGGCCGTCGCCTCGTGGACCGTCGTCTCCGCCTGGTCGTCGATCAGCACCGCGAACCCGTTGTCCGCGTGCCCGTCCCCGACGCCCCCGCGCTGCCCCGGCCGGTTGATCAGCGTCGACGTGATCGCCCCGTGCGTGAGCTGAACCAGCAGGTCCCCGTTCCACGTGTGCGAAATCTCCAGCCACACGTTCACGTCCGCCAGCTTGCCCGTCTCCGGTACGACGAACCGCGACGATGCCCACGCGCTCCAGTTCGTGATCTCCAGCGGCGGATCGACCGGCACCTCGAACACCAGCGGCTCCGCATTCGGCCGCACGTCGCACTCGTCCGGCACCAGGTTCCCGTTGCAGTCCGGGCTCGTCCCGTTGATCACGTCGCACGGATCGGGCAGCCCGCTCGTATTGCAGTCCTCGTCGCACTCGTCCGGCACCAGGTTCCCGTCGCAGTCCGGTGCCCCCGCCGCCACGTCGCACACGTCCGGCACCCCGTTGTTGTTGCAGTCGTCCAGGTGCTCGCACGTGTCCGGCTGGCCGTTCATGTTGCAGTCGTCGAGGTTCTCGCACTCGTCCGGAATCCCCGAGGCGTTGCAGTCGGCGCTCGTCCCGTTCGCGATGTCCTCGTCGTCCGGAATCTCGTTGCCGTTGCAGTCCGGCGGCGTGATCAGCAGCGCCCCCGTCACCACCAGCGCATAGCCCTGCGTCAACTGG
>CAZNDQ010000048.1:2206-13706 GCA_964571825.1 uncultured Planctomycetales bacterium
CCTCCACGTTCCCCGAGTAGATCCCAGGCGCCGGCGTCAGCAGGTGCACCTGCTCGATGTTGTTCTTCAGGTCCCGCGCCCCGCCCGCCTGCGACTGCCCGGCCGTCGTGTCGAACACGTTGCCGAAATACGTTGTCCCGCCCGGCGCCGTCACCACCAGGTCCAGGTTGTTGATCGCCGGGTTCGACGCGCCGATCGTCGCCGGCACGTCCGTCCACACCAGCGTCACCCGCAGCGGCTCGGCGCTGCTCGTCACGTTGATCTGATACTGCTGCGACTGCCCGTTCGCCGTAAAACCGTCCGCGTTCCGCACGTCATCGACGACAAGCTGCCGCGCATCTCCCGGGAAATACAACCCGTTGTCCAGCAGCAGCCGCCCCCAGCCCTCGCGGTTGCTCGGATACCCCGCCACGCCCGTCATGTTCACCGACGAGTTGATCAGCACCGCCCGCAGCAGCGCCCCCGACGGCACGAACGCATCCCCCGCGTTCGCCGACCCGCTCGGATAGAACCCGTCCGTGAAATACTGCCGCACCAGCAGCCCCATCCCCGACACCGCCGGGCACGCCATCGACGTCCCCGTCAGCGGCGCCCAGCCGCACGACGTGCTCGACGACGACGACTGCGTCGAACATCCCGGCGCGTACACCTCCGGCTTGCGCCGGCCGTCCGACGTCGGACCCTGCCCGCCGCTGCAGTGGTTGTTCTGGTTCGGCGTGTCCTGGCTCGCACCCACCGCCAGCACGTTCTTCGCGTTCTCCGGCGTCTTCAGCGTCGACGTGTTCGTCACCGCGAACGCCACCATGCTCTCCTCGAAATCACGCGAAAACTTGTCGATCTGTCGGCACCACGTCGTATAGCTCGTCGTCCCATCATCTCCCCAACTGTTGCTGTGCACCCGCGCCCCCGCGTTGTGCGCATCCTGCAGACGGTTCTCGAATGTCGACGGGCTGCTGTAGATCGGGCTCACCGGGATCATCGTCATCTTCGCCGCAAACGCCATTCCGTCCCGAAAACTCGGCTGACCCACCGGATCCTGGTTGTAGTAGGGGGGGGCATCGCCCACGAACGTCCCGCCCGTGTGCGTCCCGTGCGAGTCCTGACCCAGCCCGCCTTGATACAGGATGATCTTGCGATGGGTTGCGCCCGGCGAAACCGAATCATCGAATGAGCAGTGCGACTCCCGCGCCGGCCCGTCGATCAGACCGCCCACCTGGCCCTGACCGATGATCCCGTTCGCCCACACCGGCGTCTGCCCCGACACGTTGCTCTGGATGATCCACGTCGTCGTGTCGTTCCGCATCACCAGCTCAGGAGCCTCCTCTACGAACTGCACCGCCCCGATCGCCGCCAGCCGCTCCACCTGGTCCGCCCCGATCGTCACGTCCACGTACGACTGCTCGCCCGTGTCCGTGCTGCCCAGGAGTTGTGCCCCCGTCGCGCTGATCTGCTCCAGCGCTTCATCCACGTCTTCCCCCGGGAACAGCGCCACGATGAGCTGCACCTCGCCGAACGCCTCCAGCCCCATTCGCTCGGCCGTCTGGAACGGCACGCGCCGCAGACCGATCTCCGGGTCGATCTTCCACGCATCCTGATACGCCCCGACCCAGCCCACTTCGCTCATCGCCGCCAGTTGCTCCGGCGCCACCCGACCCAGCCGCGCGATGTACGCGTTGTCCGGCAGATACCCGCCCAACTCCACGCCCGCCTGCGTCAGCTTGTCGCGCACCGCCGGCGTCATCGGCTGACTGAGTTGCACCACGTACGGCCGACCCGCCTCAAACGCCGCCGGCGCCGCCGCGCGCACGTCCATCATCGGCGCCGCAGCCGTGTCAAACGTCCCCGCGCGCAGGTGAAGCTTCGTCGACGCCATCGCGCCCGCCTGATCCAGCGGCGCGGGCTGCACCGGCCGCGCAGGCTGCGCCGCAACCTGCGCCGCGCTCAGCCCCAGACTCAAACAAAACACTCCGACGCCGAGACCGACAGCGGACTTCATGCACTTCATGTGGAAACCGTCCTCCGGAGAGCTGAAACACATCCCCTGTAACCGGCGGCATGCAAAAATCGGACTGAGGACGGCCGGACGCGTCGCCCTGCGGACGGGGAGGGGTCGGGTGCGACGGCATTCGCGGTCTGAGCGCGCGGTGGGTACGACCCCCATCCGTGCGGCCCCAAACGATTCAGACACCGCTAAGCGCTAATTCTATCGCGCCGCATACCCCGTTTCGAGCCCAATCTCCCGATCACCCGCACAAAACGCCGCCGGAATGTGTGCCATTACCGGACGCAACCCCATCCGCCGATGAACGTCAGTGCCCCGAAGCGCCATCTCGCGTTTCGCTCGGGTGCCCCACCCTTGAGCGCAGCGGAACGGTGGGGGACTGATTTGCCCAACGACTTACGTCGGGTCATGAGACCGCACCTTCGCCAACGTAGCCTCTCCTCCGTGTGCCACTGTTCCAAACAGTGCGGCCGCCGGATCAACCTGCGATCACCGAAGCGCCCTCGCCCACTGCTTCACACCCGATCGCCTTCTTCTATTCCGCATTTCTTCCGACATCCCCCATCCCACATCCGCCATCCGACATCGCTCCGAAGCTCTCTGGCAACCGACCCTCGACCCCGCTTCAATGCCCCCATGAGCGCCTATACGCCATTCCTGACCGCCCGCCTCTCCGCCGCGCCCATCCGCCTCGATCACTTCCCCGAGCTTCGCCGCCTGTTGTCCGACCCGCGCGTCATGGCCACCCTCTCCGCCGACGGCCGGCCCCTCCCCGAAGACGAGATCGCCCGCCGCCTCGCCGCGCACGTCGAGCACGCCCGGCAGCACGGCTTCGGCATCTGGCTCTTCCGCACGCGCGACACCGGCGACTTCGTCGGCCGCGCCGGCCTCCGCCGCGTCGACCTCGAAGGGATCCCCGAGGTCGAGCTGCTCTACGCTCTCGTTCCGCAGTACTGGGGCCGCGGCCTGGCCACCGAAATGTCCGCCGCCCTCGTCGCCCGCGCCTTCGGCCCCCTCGCCCTTCCCGGCGTCGTCGCCTGGACGCTGACCTCGAACACGCCCTCCCGGCGCGTGATGGAGAAGCTGGGCTTCCGCTACGACCGCAACCCCACCCTCGCCGGCCTCCCCCACGCCCTCTACCGCCTCACCGCCGCGGACTGGTCCCGCCGATCGCGGCAATGAGGAGGGGAAACGCTCATGCATAGTGACGATCGCAGCCCTGTAGGGTGGGTGGAGCGCAGCGCAACCCACCTTTTCGCGCAATTGTTGTGTGCGACCGATTGTGCCGGGTGGCATGTCGAAGATCCGCAATGGCGGGCCCAAGCCTCTTCACCCTTGCCAAGCGGTGCGCAGACATGTTGGTCGTAGGTGTGCTGCCTACGTCAAATCCGATATCCGCTCGCTCGCTGGCGGCCGCAGCGGACTCCGCCACGCCCGCAGCAGCACCGTCACCTCGTCCGATGACAGAATGGCCCGGCTGCAGCCCTGAGCATCCGCCACATGCGCCGCCCAGCACCGCGTCTGCGGCATCGTCGGTCCAATGAGCATGACACACTCTCGCCTGTCGAACACGTGAACGGTCGGCTTGCCGCGAAATCTGGATCGAACGACCAAACCACCCGGGACAATGAACCAGTCCTCCCGCCGGAAGATGTGCCGCGGCGACAGGAGCATGAACACAATCACGAATCCGAACAACACCAGGACCGCGGCCCACAGCCCGGGATTCCGTGCAAGCACGGCAATGACGAATAGGAAAGTGCATATTGCCATCGCGCCGACGATCGCCCACAGCGGCGCGTTGTTTCGCCATCGACGAACGAGCGTAGTCGCGACCCCCTCACCCTTCGACCCAGCGCTCCCGCCCCAGAACGTGCCGTTGACATGACCATCGCTTTCGATCGGAAGCAAGTTCCGTGTGGCGTGGTCCTCGTCGTTCAACACCCGCGGTTCAAACGGCACGCCAAGCGCCGCGGGCACCGGCGGCATTCGACCAACAGGTAGTCGCACTGTCAGTCCGGAATACCCTTCCCGCACCAGCGCGGACACGAACTCGCTAAGCAATGCCTTGTCCGGACCCAGCATCGGCATTCGCCTGATGAGCGTCTCGAGCAGATCGCGCGGCGGAATGAGCCGCCCGGTTGTCTTCATTGCCGCGATCACCCGCCGCGCTTTCGCTCGCCGAATGTCGTTCGATACGGGTTCGCCCACGATCGCAATGGGAAGAGCCGACACAGCTGCCGCCGCCAGCTCGTCAATCTCGAACAGCCAGGCGATCCAGTACGTAAGGAAAATAAACGCCAGGCAAGCCACAAGCCCGAACAAATACGCCCGACCGAATACGCGCGACCACGGCAACGCGACATCTTCGACGACCCCAACGCCGCCGGTCTCGGTGTGCACGATTCGTGTATCGGAGACCGGTGGCATTCGTTCCTTCTCAGCCTGAGTAGTTCTGCTGAATGGAGTCGCACAGGCGCCGCTTCATCCTGTTACATCAAATCCGAAATGCGATCGCTCGCCGGCGGCCGAAGCGGACTCAGCCACGCTCGCAGCAGCAGCGTCACCTCGTCCGGCGAGAGGGCAACTCGGTGTTGTGCCTGCCCATCCGCGACGCAAACAGTCCATGTTCTGAATTTCGGGCCGCTTGGCGCCATACCGATTACGCTCATCCGCCGGTCAAATACGTGTACCGGCCGCTCCATGCCGAATCTCGCCCGAACGGCCAGCCCTCCCGGAACCAGATACCACTTCTTCGTGGTCATCACATGGCGCGCCGGACCAAGCAATGAAACGATAAACAGACCACCGATAACGACAGACGACATCCAGAATATTACCTGGTTCGTTCGCCAGGTCTCGAAAATGGATACAACCGTCATGATTCCCAAAAACACCATCATCCACGGCGGTGCGTTGTTTCGCCATCGACGTGCCAGCTTCCCCTCGTGCACGGGATGTGCCGGCGGATACTGAGCCTGCCTCGACAGACCCGTGTGAGGTTTCCCCATGTCGGGCTCAAGCAGTTCGGCAGTCGACGGTGCCTCTTCGTTCAGCGGCAGAGGGTCGAACGACTTGTGAATTGGACTGGGAATTGCTGGTGCGTCTCCGAGGTGCATGCGAAACACACGGCCGATTCCGTCGTAATGCAACAATTGCGCCGTGATGACCTCCACCACGTCCCATGTCAGGCCTTGGACGCGCCGGTCGGCCGCGACTTGCCGAATCAAGCCTTCAACATCCGCATCATCGCCGGACGCTGCGTGTTCAGCGATGACTCGTGCGATCTTCGCCTTGCGCCTTCGACGAAGAGAGGATGCCAACACTAGTTCGAAGAGGTACACGAACACCAGTCCGGGTAGGTACTTCCATTCCGCGATGATCGCGAACAGGATCGCCGGAGCAATGACACCCATATCGCGGAATTCCCGAAACCGCGGCCCGAAGACGTGTCTCCGATCATCGAATTGGATGTCTACTACAAGCCCGGTGTCATCAGGCGTGAGAGGTCGCGCACTGTCCGCAGCGACAGCATCCATTCACGCAATAGGCTACCGCCAGTCGGTGCAGAATGCACTGGAAATGATCCGGTCGGGGGGGGCAGACAACGGCGGATGCAGCGGACTCAGGCAAGCAACTGCGGAATGAATTCGTTGTGCTTGCGGAGGCTCTCTACGTACCCGGCGATCGCATCGCGAATGTTGGCCACGGCCTCATCGCGCGTCGCGCCCTGGCTCACGCAGCCGGGAAGCGTCGGGCACTCCGCCACGAACACGCCGTCCTCGTCCTGCTCGATCAACACGCGATACAAAGCCATGTCGATTCTCTCCGGGAGCTGCCACCGGCAACCCACTGACTCTCCATCATATCGTTCTTCGGTTCGTCGGACGAGGTGATTCTCCGCTATGCCGTGCGTCCGATAGCGGATGGCCGACCTCGGCCCCCCTCCGGCCGCCGTCCGCCCAGCACGCCGTCTTGAACTGGCGCCATCCAGTCATTCCGAGCGGAGCGAGGACTCCACTCCTCCACTTCGTAACTCCGTTACTTCGTCACTTCCTCCCAATTCCGCACCTGCCCTTGACGGACGGACGCGACGAAGTCGCTCGCCAACGCGCAGCGTTCGTCGTCAGTCAAGGGTCCGCATTCCGCATTCGTCTTGCTAGCCACTAGTCACTAGCCACTAGCCACTTCTTCACCCCGCCACCGGCACCGGCCGCAGCATCGGCCGCTCCTCGCGCGACTCCCGCGCCGCCCGCCGCGCCGCCTTCCGCCGATCGAGGTCCTCCCCGAACCGCACCAGCCGCGCGCTGTTGAAGATCACCAGCGCTGACGCGATCGTGTGCAAAAACGCCGCCAGCATCGCCGGCAACTGCCCGAACCCCGCCGCCACGAACAGCACCACGATGAACAGCATCCCGAACACCAGGTTCTGCCAGATCACCCGCATCGTCGCCCGGCTCAGCCGCAATATAAACGGCAGCCGCGACAGGTCGTTGTTCATCAGCGCGATGCTCGCCGAGTTGATCGCCACGTCGCTCCCCGCCGCCCCCATCGCGATCCCCAGATCGCCCGCCGCCAGCGCCGGCGCATCGTTCACCCCGTCCCCGATCACCGCCACCTTCCGCCCCGCGCGCTTCAGCGACTCCACCAGCAGCAGCTTCTCTTCCGGCAGCACCTCCGCCTGCACGTCCGTGCACCCCATCTCCGCCGCCACGCGCCGCGCCACCGACCAGCGGTCGCCCGTCACCATCGTCACCTGCCGGATGCCCTCCGCGCGCAGCTCGTCGATCGCCGCCCGCGCCTCGTCGCGCGTCCGGTCCTCCAGCCCGATCCAGCCGAGCAGGCGGTTGTCCCGCGCCACGTACAGCATGCTCAGCCCCTCCGCCTCCTGATACTCCGGGTTCTCCAGCAGGCTCATGTCCACGCCGCTGTCCTTCAGCCACGCCGCCCGCCCCACCCGCAGCATTGCCCCGTTCAGCCGCGCCGCCACCCCGCGCCCCATCGTCTCCTCAAACTCGCTCGGCCGCTCCAGCGCCACCCGCGCCCGCCGTGCCACGTCCACCACCGCCCGTGCCACCGGGTGCTTGCTCAGTTGCTCCGCCGTCGCCGCCGTCTTCAGCAGCTCCGCCCCCTCGACCCCCGGCGCCGGCATCATCCGCGTCACCGACAGCTCCCCCGTCGTCAGCGTCCCCGTCTTGTCGAACACCATGGCTGTCAGGTTCCGCGCAAACTCGAGGTTCACCACGTTCTTGATCAGGATCCCCAGCCGCGCCGCGCAGCTCAGCGCCGCCACCATCGCCGTCGGCGTCGCCAGCACCAGCGCACACGGGCACGCCACCACCAGCATCGAGATCGCCCGGTCCATGTCGCGCGTGAAGAACAGCACCACGGCCGACAGCATCAGCGCCGTCGGTGTATACCACCCCGCGTAGCGGTCGATCAGCCGCATCAACGGCAGCTTCGACCGCTCCGCGTCGATGATCAGCTTCTGCACCCGCCCCAGCGTCGTCTCCGAACCCGCCTTCGACACCCGGATGTCCAGCGCCCCCGTCAGGTTCACCGTCCCGCTGAACACCTCGTCGCCCGCCTTCTTGTCCGTCGGCAGCGACTCACCCGTGATGTTCGCCTGGTTGATCGCCGATGCCCCGGCGATGATCGTCCCGTCCGCCGGAATGTTGTCCCCCGGCCGCACCCGGATCACCTGCTCCGGCCGCAGCGCCGCCGCCTCCACTTCCTGCTCCGATCCGTCATCGTGCAGCAGATGCGCCCGCGTCGGCGTCAGCCGGATCAGCGACTCGATCGACGCCCGCGCCCCCAGCGCTGTCCGCGTCTCGATCAGGTTGGCGATGATCATGAAGAACGCGATCACCCCTGCCTCGCGATACTGCTGCGTCGCCAGCGCCGCGACGATCGCCATCGCCACCAGCTCGTCCATGTGCGAATCGCCCGCCAGCAGGTGCTGCACCGCGTGCCAGATCAGCGGGGCCCCCAGCAGCACCGCCCCGATCAGCGCCAGCAGGTCCGCGTAGAAGTTGACCGAGTGCCCCCGGCCGTCCGCCTGCGTTGAATCGCCGAACAGCCACAGCGCCAGAAACGAGCACAGCACGAACATCCCGCCCATCATCGTCGCGATGAGCAGCAGACTCGCCCGCCCCGTCTCCGCCTGCACCGAATGCTTCATATGATCGTGCGCCATCTACGCCTCCACGAGAAGTTCAATTCACCTGGGTGGCATGCCTCTGCAAACCGGGTGGCATGCCTAAGCCCTGCGATCCCGCGCAGCCGGGATCGCAGGCGCAGGCATGTTCATCTTGCGCCGGCTATCCGACTCCCGACATCACTCGTCCCGGTACTCCGGGACTCCTCAACTGGCCACCGGCCACTGGTCACTGGCCACTGAAACACCGCAAATGGCCTCGTGGAACCATGGCTTGACGATGCGCCAGTTTAATATAAGGCAACGTTCTCCGCTGTCCCAACCCGGCGTGGATAATCAGCCTGTCGGGCGGGCCCCCCGGCCCCGCCCGTTCAATTCCAGGGCTTCGGCGGCCCCTGCGGGCGCACCGCCTCCCCATTCCTACGCCCCTCGACCGCCACGGTTCGCTCCTCCCACTGCGCCCGCGAAAAACCTGTCCCATCCTCGCCGCCTTTCGCGGTATACTGGCACCTTCCGGCCGCCGCAGGGGAACGCGAATCCAACGGAGCCGCCCCATGTCACCCATCAGGCTTGCCCTGCTTCTCACGCTCAGCCTTTCCCCATCCGCCTTCCCGCAGACCGCTCCCCAACTCGGCCCCGACACCGGCCCCCAGCGCGTCTATTACGACTACCTCGACACCGAGTCCGGCCCGCTCCGCGGCGGCGTCCTCCTCATCGACCCCGCCAACCCCCTCCACCGCCGCGACTTCGTCCTCGACCCCGTCCCCGACACCCGCGGCGCCTGATGCGTAATAACAATGCTCAACCACGGCCACACGTCCAACCGCATCGCCATCGCCGTCCTCGGCGACGGCTACACCGCCGCCCAGATCGCCACGTACGCCTCCCACGTCAACACCGTCATCAACGCCTTCTTCGCCCAGGAACCTCTCGCCGCCTACAAACCCTACTTCAACGTCCACCGCGTCGACGTCGAGTCCGCCGAATCCGGCGTCGACGAGCCCGACCTCGGCATCTTCCGCAACACCGCCCTCGACATGACCTACAACTGCGCCGGCATCGAACGCCTCCTCTGCATCAACGTCTCCAAGGCCTTCACCGCCGCCAACAGCGCCCCTCAGCGCGACCAGATCCTCGCCCTCGCCAACTCCACGCGCTACGGCGGCGCCGGCTACCCCTCCAACAACCTCGGCACCCTCGCCGGCAACAACGGCGCCGCCGTCGAGATCGCCCTCCACGAGTTCGGCCACTCCTTCGCCGACCTCGCCGACGAATACGACTACGGCGAGTCCCCCAACTACAACGGCCCCGAGTTTCCCGACGCCAACGTCACCATCTACACGGCTGCGCAGATGGCCGCCCCACAACGCAAGTGGTTCCGCTGGCTCGACCTGCCCCACGTCGACGCCTTCGAGGGCGCCCACTACCACCAGTTCGGCGTCTACCGCCCCACCTTCGACTCCAAAATGCGCAACCTCAACCGCCCCTTTCAGGAAGTGAACGTCGAGCAGTTCATCATCGAGCTGTATCAGATCGTCCGCCCCATCGACGCCGTCTCCCCCGACACCGGCCCCCTCCAGACCGCCGACCAGCCCTTCACCGTCTTCCCCATGGCCCCCCTCGACCACGCCCTCGACATCCAGTGGTACGTCGACGGCGCGCCCATCGACGGCGCGACAACCGCCACCGTCCTGCCGATGGCCTTCGGCCTCTCCCCCGGCGCCCACACCCTCACCGTCGAGGTCATCGACTCCACCCCGCGCGTCCGCGACCCCGTCGCGATCGCGGCGCTCCTCACCGACCTCGAAACCTGGACCATCGCCGTCCCCGACGTCGGCCCCGACTTCGACATGGACGGCATCTCCGACGTCAACGACAACTGCCCGGCCAATCCCAACTTCTTCCAGGAAGACGCCGACGACGACGGCGTCCGCGACGCCTGCGACAACTGCCTCGCCGCCGCCAACCCCGCCCAGGCTGACTGCGACGGCGACGCGACCGGCGACGCCTGCGTCCTCCTCGACCACCCGCCCGTTTATCTCATCGAACTCCCCGGCGGCGGCGGCACGACCTCCACCGACCCCATCGCCCAGGACCTCCACTTCGCCTCCGCCGTCAATGTCACCGCCTTTTCCGTCGGCTTCTTCACCACCGCCAGCGTCGGCGGCGCCCAGGCCACCGTCACCTTCTACGCCAACAACGCCGACAACTCCGTCGTCCCCCCGGCCGGCCCGCTCGCCGCGCGCACGATCCCCGTCCCTTTCCCTGGCAACACGCTCGCCGCCGACTTCGATCCCCCCGTCGCCATGCCGCAGCACGTCTGGTTCGAGGTCCAGTTCGACAGCCCCGGCCTCGGCCTCCGCCCCGCGTTCGGCCTCGAACTCGTCGGCGACTCCACCGGCACCGGCTACAACCGTGCGACCCAGTCCTTCACGCAGGTCTACTCGCTCATCGCCGTCTACGCCGACCGCGACTGCAATGGCAATAATGTTCCCGATGATTGTGACGTCGCCCCCGGCGGCGCCTCATCCGATGTGAACGCCAACGGCATCCCCGACGACTGCGAGTCCCTCGCGCCGCCCTGCGCCTGCGGCGACCTCGCCTCACCCCCCGACAACCTCGTCAGCCTCGCCGACTTCTCCGCCTTCACCGTCTGCTTCGGCCTCGCCGCCCCCTCGCCCGAGTGCCCCGCCGATCTCTTCACCTGCGCCGATCTCGACGCCGACGGCGCCGTCACCCTTGCCGACTTCTCGACCTTCACTGTCCTCTACGGCCGCACCCCCGACGGCCTCGCCCCGCCCGACTGCCTCGCCGTCGATTGACCGCCCGCCGCGCGCGGCGGGAATCGATTGCCCGGCCCGTCCGCCGCGCGAGTCCCATTCCGCTTCGCTTTTCTCCTGTCTCCGCTCGCCTCTCTCGGGCGCAGCCCGCCCCCGGCCGGCGACTACCCCGCACCCACGCCCCGCTTGCTCCTGCCCGCCTTCCGGCTCATCGCCGCCTTCAGCCGCTCCAATGCCAGCGCCAGACTCCCCAGGATGTCGTCGCTCATCTCGTCGATCATCAGCTCGCCGCCCGCGCGCATCCGCACACCGATCCGGCACCGCTTGTCCACCGTGTGCTTTCGCGGGCCCGTCACGTCCTCCAGCAGCACCGTCACCCCGACGATGTCCCCCGCGAACCGCCCCAATGTCCGCCCGACGCGCTCCTCCGCGTGAGCGCGCAGCCCCGCCTTGTCCCCCAGCCCCTTCACTGTGATCCGCAGGTTCATCCGTTTCTCCTTTCCCCGCCGATCATACCCGACCACAACTCATACGCCTCCTCTCATCTATCCCTTCACTCCT
>CAZNDQ010000049.1:0-13684 GCA_964571825.1 uncultured Planctomycetales bacterium
CGGACCGTGGCCGCGCTCGCCCGCGGCGACCTGCCCTACAGCACGGGGCAGGTCATCTACTGCGACGGTGGGTTTCACCTGCGGACGCTGTAGTCGCCCTCGCACTCGTGTGGAACAGACCTGTCGGCCACGCGTTCTCGAACAGCAGTCAGGCTGTCGGCTTATCAGTCGCGGCACTGCGCGTGATCGTGAACCTGCCGTTCTCATTGTCAACCACAACGAGGCTCCCGGCGGCGATCCGGAGTTTCTCCGCGAGCCAGGGTTTAATCACGACGATCAAATGCTCCCCATCCATTTCTCCGATCCCCTGGGCGAGGGGGGCCAGCCTGTCGCAACCGGCGGCGAGGGGAATGCGGAGCATCAACTGGCCAGCGACCAGTTCGACGGGACCTTCGAGGGAAATGAAGTCGGACATCGTCGTCTGCTGTGGCCGGAGCCAGAATGCCGTGAGTTGGAGATAGAAATCGGGGCGACAGGATTCGAACCTGCGACCTCTTGACCCCCAGTCAAAATACAGACGATCGCAAGCTGCGTAATGGTAAACATTTACTTTCCGACCCCGCGACCGCTTGCCCCAATTCTTGCCCCTCGACAAGCGAAACCGCTCACGTCGCGTCTGGCGCACGACCCCTACCTGCCCCCCCGGCCGATCCCGTTGCGTTCAATGGCGGGGCTGCATTCAAGCCGTCGCTCGACAACGTGCGGCGTGCAGTAGAGGCATGTGATGAGCTGCCCGAACCGATCCGCCGCGCCATGCTGGCGATGATCGAGGCAGGAGGCGGTGCTCGATGAAGATCGGCGACGTGCTCGTGTTCGGCAGCGGCTGGACGCAGGGCGTTGTATTGGCCGAGGACCGGCTGACCGGCCGGTTCGTGGTGCTGACCAATTCGGGCGCGGTGGAGTTGTTGACGCGGGCCGAGCTGCGCATGCGGCACGCGCGGCCGGGAACGATGGACGTGGCCGACGCGCTCGGCAATCTGGCACGGCGGCTGTGTGTGCGGGCAGAAGTGGGCAATAGTCCCCATTCAATAGGTTCTCCCGGTGGCATTGGGTAATTGTCCCCACGGAGAACAGTCGCAATAGTGGGATGAGTTTATTTACCTGATCGGTTGATTAGTGGCCTAACCACAGGAGTAAGGTTGTGTCAAACGTGGAAATGTTGGGGCATGACGAGGCGAAGAGCGTGTTCAGGCTGGCGACCCATCAGGCGGCGGACGGGCAGATGTTCCTCGAAGTGGTGGTCGCTGGGGCGTGCGTGCTGCGAATGCACGGGCACTACGCGGCGAGGCTCGGGGCGCAGGTGCTTGCCGCGTGTGCGGCGCTGAAAGCTGGTGTTGAAGGGGATTGGAGCGACCCCTCGCCCGGCGACCTGGCTCACTTCGACCGCTTGCTCACGTTGACGCTGGCGCAGGTGGCGGCGGCGCGGGTGCAGCAGTTGAACGCGGAGATGCCCGCCAATGGCTGACCGCAACCCGGACGGCCGACAAGTCTGGCCCGCCAAGGATGACGGCCGCGGGCTCGTTTGCCGCGGGTGCGGGTGTCGGCATTTTCGCACGGTGTACGTCCGGCACGTCTGCGGCAACCGCATCATGCGAAGGCGGGAATGTAGGAACTGCTCGGCGCGGCTGACAACGTACGAAAAGTCGGGCGGGGCGCTATAGCGGTGTAACAATCTATCCAAACCGCGCACTTCCGGTGAAATATTGATTGACCTTGGCAATAACCGTGTAAAGGTGGTAAGCATGAGCCATGACCCGATCCAGCTTGAATCGTTTTTCAGCGTCCAGCAGATTGCCGACGCGCTCGGCATTAACCGCCGGACCGTGGAGCGGCTGATCCGCACCGGCGCCCTTGAGGCTGTCCGGGTCGGTGGTCAGTACCGGATTAGCCAAGGCGCGCTGGACCGGATGCTGAAGCGCTCGCGCGTGATTGTTGACGCGGCGTGCGAGGCGGCCGACGCGACGGCGCCGCGGGAGGCTGAGGCGTGAGCGATTTACTACTCACTGCTGCCGAAGTTGACATCGAGGCCGCTGCCGAGAAGAAGCGGCCGAAGATTACCCTCGTGGCCTACACCGGCGGCGTCATGCGCGTGCCTGGATGGGGCGACGTGGCGATCGAGCTGCGCGGGCTGGAACTGCCGGAGCAAGTGCCGTTGCTGAGCGACCACGACGGCCGCGTAGCTGCCGTGGTGGGGCATGGGCAACCGGAGACGAAGGGCGGGCGGCTGCTGGTGTCGGGCGTGGTCAGTGGGGCGGGCGAGGCGGCCGAGCAAGTCGTGAAGATGGCCAAGGCGGGCTTTGCGTTTCAGGCGTCAGTCGGCGTGGAGCCGATCGAGCACGTCCGTATTGGCAAGGGCGAGAAAGTAACCGTCAATGGCCGCACGTTGTCCGCGGCCGGCGGATTCGCGCTGGTGAAGCGCGGGCGGCTGAGAGAAGTATCAATCGTTGCGGTTGGGGCGGATGGGGATACATCCGTCGGGATCGCAGCACAAAGGAAAACGACGATGACTGAAACTGAAATTCGCGCCGCGGAGCGCGAGCGACTGGCCAGTATTGACGCGGCAATCGGCGACCTGCGCGGCGAGGCAGTGGACGCGCTGCGGGCGCAGGCGGTGAATGAGGAAATCACGGTGACGGAGCTGCGCGCGGGGCTGCTCGAACATGAACGCGCCGCCGCGCGGCTCGCCATGATTCGTGCGAGCCGGCCGACGATCGGTTCGCTGCACGCGGCGCCGGAGCCGGCGCAAGGCGACATTCTCGCCGCGGCCGCGATGATGCACACCGGACATGCGAAGATCGCAGAGGCGGCACTCGGCGCTGGAGCATGCAATCGGGCCGACGGGCTGCGTGTTCGCTCGTTCGTGGACTTGTGCGCAGCGTGTCTCCACGCTGAGGGCCGGGACGTGCCGCGCAACAGCGCGCAGGTTGTGACGGCGGCATTCAGCACGAACTCGCTCCCGGTCGCACTCGGCACGGCTGCTGAGAAAATCGTTTTGCAAACGTACACCGAGGCGCCCGCGAGCTGGCGGGGCTTCGCGCAGGAATCTGACTTGCAAGACTTTCGCACGGCGTACGCGATTCGACCGTCGTTTGTTGGCCAGCTTGAACCTGTCGCGCACGACGGCGAAATCAAGCACGGTTCGTTGGGTGAGGAAACGACCGCGCTGAAACTGGAAACGTATGCCGAGCTTCTCCGTGTTTCGCGGCAGGCGCTCATCAACGACGATGGGCAAGTGTTCGCGCAGACGGCCCCGGCACTCGGCAAGGCGGCGCGACGGGCGCTGAGCGATGCGGTGTATCGCGCGATCCTTGCCAACACCGGAAATCATTTTTCGGTCGGCAATGGCAACCTGCTGACTTCCAACGCGCTGGGTGTCGAGAGTTTGGCCGCTGCAATTGCTGCGATGGTGTCACAGCGCACCGCCGAGGGCGTGGACTTGGACATTCGTCCGCGGGTGCTGCTCGTGCCCCCGGAGTTGGATGAGCTGGGCCGGATGCTGTTGACAAGCGAAGCGATGACGCGCTACGTCAGCGAAACCGTCGATCGCGCCCCCGAGGGAAACCCGTTCTTTGGCCGACTTGAATTGGCAGTTGAGCCGCGGTTGAGTAACACCGCGCGATTCTCCGGCGCGAGCGATTCGACGTGGTACTTGTTTGCCGCACCTGCCGATGCGGGCGCGCACGTTGTCTATCTGAACGGGCAACGGACGCCGATTGTCGAGACATTCGACGGCGGGCCGGAGACGCTCGGGTTGACCTGGCGAATCTACTTTGACTTCGGCAGCGCGCTCGGCGACTTCAGGGCGGGCGTGAAATCGACGGCGTAAACTGTTTGCGGCGCCGCGCGGTCGGTCGTGTCCACCCGACCGCGCGGCCGGATTGTTGGGGCGGCGGGGGGCTGTGGTCACATCCCCGCGCGGCCCCGTTTTTTTTGGTGCCGGGATGGATGAAGTACTGGCCGCACGGGCGCGGTTCCTTGAAGGCGCGGAGCCGGTGTTGGAATGGAAGCTGGCCCACGCCCGCGAGGAAGTGCGTTCGCTGGCTTTGGCGCTCCGGCGTGTGCGCGCGATCCGTCGGGCGGCGGCGCGGGCGAGGAGGCGGCAGGCGCGGTTGACGGCGGCGACAAACGAAATATGATCTTGATGCCGGGTGCGGCCGACGGGCTGCTATGTCGCTCGGCGCGGCGGGTTAGTAGTGTTCCTCGCCGCGCCGGGTGACACCCGACGAAAGGAACACTACATCATGTCGGCGACGATTCGTGTAACAGCAGTAGAAGGCAATTCAGCTTGGACGCCATTCGAGGCACGGGCGCTGTTCGATCGTATTTGGGCAGCGTTTCCGGGCGTGGCAGTTCTCGCCGATGACGAGCTGGCGTTTCTCGATTCTTGGCTCGCGTCGGGTCAGCAGTTTTACATTAACGGTAAGCTGCGAAGCGAAGGGAACTGGCGGAAGCTGCTCCAGACAGCGGCCGATTACAATCGCAACCGGCCGAAAGCGCCAGCGGTCCCGGCGGGCGAGGGGGTGCGCGCTGTGGAGACGGTGGCGAAGGTCCGCCCTGGCGCGAAAGCGGCGTACGATCTTTACAAGCGGCTGTGCGAGACGCTGAAGCTGCGCGAGGGCGAGCTAACCGACGGCGATGCATACGACCGACTGGAAAGCCAGTATCAGCGGACGGGACATTCGTTCCCGTGGCCGTCAAAGGATGCGTGGCTCAAGGCGCTGAACGACGCCCGGATCGGGGGCTACGGCAAGCCGAAGTATTCCCGCCGCAACGGCCGCGAGGGCCGATCCGTAGTCCCGGCGAGCAAGCTCTGACCTCCCGAATCGGAAGTCAATCGGAAATAAATCGGAAATCTTACTGAACCCACCCGCGTTTTCGTGGGCGCTAGGGGCGTTTTCCGCGCGCCAATACGAAAGCCCGGTTTCCGATTCGCCAATTGTAGGGGCGCGAAGGTGACGCCCCGGACCACGAATCGGAGGTTCAGTAATGCAAACGGTCGAATTGAAACCGCTGCTGATCGACGCGCGGGAAGTCGCGCAGCTCATGGGGGTGAGTCTGTCGCACGTCCGTCGTCTCGCTGATCGTGGCGCGCTGCCGTCGCCCCGGAAGGTCGGGCGCCTGATCCGCTGGTCACGGCGCGAAATCGAGGAATGGATCGCGGGCGGCTGCCCCTCGACGCGGCGAGGAGGTGCGCGGTGAACACAGAAAACGAACTGCTAACGGCCGCGCTTCACTACGCCAGCTTGGGCTACAAGGTGCTGCCCATCGTCCCCGGCAAGAAAACGCCATTGACCGCGCACGGCGTGAAGAATGCAACGACCGACGACCAGCAGATACGCGCATGGTGGTCAAAGTGGCCGCGCGCGAATGTTGCCATTTCGACTGACGGACTGTGTGTAATTGACGTTGACCGGCTGCCGACCGGCGAGCCGAATCCGTGGCCGCCCGATCCGGCGATGAAAGCGGAGTTGGCCGCTGGGCCGTGCTGCGCCACGCCGAACGGCGGCTTTCATTATTACACCGGTCAACCGGTCGGCGCAGACGTGCGTTGCAGCACGAGCAAGATTGCCCCGAATGTCGATGTTCGCGCCAACGGCGGCTACGTTCTGGTTCCACCCTCACGTCTATTTGAAAGCAAGGATGCATACGAATGGAAGTCGCCTCTGCCGCACTCGTCGAATTGACAACGGCGCCGGAGCCGGCGCCTGTTCCTGCGTCGGCGCCGAAGCCGGCGCGCACGAAGGGGCGCGATCTTGCGCGGATTCACGGTGACAAGTCGCTCATGGTCCGCACGATCTGCGACCTGGGCGGGCGTATGTCGCGCGGACACAAAGTACATTGCTTTAACGCGGGCGCGCACAAGAACGGCGACCGCAACGCGAGCGGCAACATTTTCCAGCGCAAACCCGACGGCGCGTGGGTGTACAAATGCCATTCATGCTCTGCGCGCGGCGACGTGATCGACCTAACAATGCAATTGCACGGCTGCACGTTCGCCGAAGCCGTTGACCGGCTGAACGGCGCGCCGGCGCCGACCTCCCCGGCCGCCGTCAAGGCGGCGGTTTCGGGTGTCGTTGTCGCTGCTGCTGGCGGCGGCGATCCAAAGAAATCAGTTGCCACGAAGATCATCGAGTTGTGCAACGATCGCGGCGTTGAGCTGTTCCACAATGGCGATCGCGCGTTTGCGTCGATCATCGTGAACGAACATCGGGAGACGCACAAGGTTCCATCGGCCGCATTCCGGCGCTGGCTCGGGCGAGAATACTACGCTGCGTATCAAAAGGCGCCGAATGCGGCCGGGGTATCGGACGCCATGAACGTGCTGGCGGCTAAAGCAACCCACGACGGCCCGGAGCTGCCGGTTGCCGTGCGCGTTGCCGAGCACGGCGGCGACTTCTATCTGGACCTCGCGGATGAATCATGGCGCGCTATCAAAGTCACGCGCGACGGCTGGCGCGTAGTCGATGCTCCGCCTGTTCGGTTTCTCCGCCCCCGCGGTGTTCGTGCGCTGCCATGCCCGGAACAAGGGGGGGCGCTGCAAGAGCTGCGAGAGCTGCTGAATCTGCAAGACGACGATGACTGGGCGCTCGCGCTGGCCTGGCTCGTGGCGGCGCTCCGACCGACCGGCCCCTATCCGGTGCTCGCTCTGAGCGGCGAGCAAGGGAGCGGCAAGACTGGGGCGTGCAAACATCTACGCAAGATCATCGACCCCAACGACGCCGAACTCCGCGCCGAACCGCGCGATCCGCGCGACTTGATAATTGCGGCGACGAACGGCTGGTGCGTTGCGCTGGACAACGTATCGAAACTTGACCCGCAGTTGTCCGACTCGATCTGTCGCCTGGCAACGGGCGGCGGACTGGCAACACGCGAACTTTATTCCGACGCAGAGGAGACGATCTTCAGCGCTTGCCGTCCGGTCTTACTGAATGGAATCGGCAACGTCGCGCGCCGCTCCGACCTCCTCGATAGGTCTATTGCATTGACCTTGCCAACGATCGACGAAGATCGTCGTCTGCCCGAGGCGGACCTGAATCGGAGGTTTGACGATGCGCGCCCGCGAATACTCGGCGCGCTGCTCGATGCCGTTTCAGCAGCGATGAAGCGCCTGCCGTCAATTCGCTTGAACAAGCTGCCGAGAATGGCCGACTTCGCACTGTGGGCCGTCGCGGCTGAGCCCGCGCTTGGGCTCCCCGATGGCGCATTTCTCCGCGCGTACTGGGCGAACATCGGCAGCGCGAACGAAGCGGCGATTGAAGCGCATCCGGTCGGACCGGTGCTGCTGGTGTTCATGGAGTCGCGCGAAACGTGGTGCGGCACGTCGGGCGAATTGCTGGAATCGCTGAAATGCCCATCGACGGTCAAGCATGATTGGCCACAATCACCGCAGGCGCTGTCGGCCGTGCTCCGGCGACTGGCGCCGAATCTCCGGCGCGCAGGCGTTGACGTGAAAATGCCCGAGGGGCGTAAGGGGCGGAACAAGTCGCGGCTGATCGAAATGCAAACGTGCCGGGAAGATAGGCCGCAAGAGCCGCATGGGTCCACCCCCCCCGCTAGCGAGCCAGAATCGCGGCTTTTCGACTCGGAAGGTGGACCTATGTCGGTTTCGGCAGATAGGTCCACCCCCCCGGCAGATGGGTCCACCCCCCCCGAAGGTGGACCTATGTCCCCCGAGGGTGGACCTATGTCGCGCAAGGCAGATAGGTCCACCTTAAACCGCGATTCTGAGGCAGAAACCGCGATTGCGGCCCATGCGGCCCATGCGGCCCTTGTTCCCCCCACCTTTGCAGATTGTGATTCGGCCGTTGCCGAGGACGGTGCATATTGACCCCGTTCCCCGTCAAAGCCGCGCTCGCCGAAGCTGCCCGGCTGGGGGTGACGCTGACCCCCGAGGGCTCCCGCATCCGGGCAACCCCGCCGCAGGCGGTGACTCCGGCACTGGCCCGGCTGCTGCGGACCCACAAGGCCCGGATCATGGCGGCGTTGGAGGTGCTGGACCTTGTGGCGGCGGCGTTCCCCTGCTCGGAGATCGTGGCCGTAGTTCCGGCCGAGGCATTCGAGGAACGCAGCGCGATCATGGAATACTGCGGCGGGCTCACCCGGCCGGAGGCGGAGCGGCTGGCGAGGCTGGACGTGGCCCAGTTGACAGACGACCATGCCCGTGCAACAATTGGCGCATATGAGCATAACCAGCGCGCTGCAAAAGGCGGTTCGGGCGAGCGGTCAGACGCACTACCGAATCTGCAAGGCAACGGGAGTCACACGGCAGAGCATCGACCGATTCATGGCCGGCGACCGATCGCTGCGCCTCGACAAAGCGGACCTCCTCGCGCGGTATCTGGGGCTGGAACTCCGACCACGAAAGCGACGGTGAAGTAATGGCACTCATTCACAAGGCCTACACCGCACCGGTCCCCAAAGGCGCGAAGATCGTCGATGCGTGGCGCGACGACAAGGGCAAGCTGCGGACCGACAAGCGACCCGAGGGCGCGGCAATCGTCCGTGCTGCACAATGGGTCGATCGCAACAACAAACGGCGACTGGCGCCGGTCACGGTCGGACGCGACGGATCGGACCGCGTGCTCTGCCGGACGAAAACGAAATACGCGAAGCATCGAGACGGCGCCGGTGTTGTAGTGACAACGGCAACCGGCTGTCACGACGAAGCGGCTGCGCGGTCCGTCGAGGCGGACCTCGTGCATCGAGCGCAGCTCGTCAAGGGTAAAGTGTTGTCCGCCGGCGAGGCTCGAATGATCGACCATGCACGGGCGCCGCTGGCCGAACACTGGGCAGCGTACGATTCACACCTACAGGCAAAGGGCGTTGTTACGTCCGAGCGCAAGACCGCGTGGAGCTACTTTCGCCGCATCGCGGAGCCGTGCTCATTCACGCGGCTATCCGACCTGCGCCGCGAGCCGCTGGAAAACTGGCTCGCTCTGCGTGCTGCCGAAGCCGACGCCGAAGATCGTGAAATCGCCAAGTGGGAAGCCGAGAACAAGCGCGCCTGGAGCGGCGGGTGGCAGACGCTTGGTGCGCGTTCGCGCAATGCGATCGTCAAGCGCTGGCGAGCATTCGCCAAGTGGTGCATGGAGACGGGGCGATTGCAGAGTAATCCGTTTACCGGCGTCGCGCTGGCCAACGAAAAGGCCGACGAACGGCGCCCGTCACGGGCGCTGACCGAAGATGAGATGAAGCGTCTGTTGCGCGTCGCGCAGCTCCGACCGCTCGCCGAACGCGGGCGCGAGACGGTGCGGACCGCCTCCGGCCGCAAGGGGTGGAGGCCGGCGCCGCTGACAATCACTAACATCGAGGCTGCGGCAGAGCGGGCGCGAACGAAACGGACTCCGGCCCGCGTGGCCGCGCTGGAACTCATCGGCCGCGAGCGTGGGCTGATCTACAAAACGTACATCCTGACGGGGCTCCGACGTGACGGACTAGCGGCCGTGAAGGTGGGGGACGTCCATCTCGACGCGGCGATCCCGCATATCCTCATCGGCGCCGCGGACGCCAAGAACGGCTTACGGGCGGACGTGCCGCTCCGGGCGGACCTCGTGGCCGATCTGCGTATCTGGATTACCGACCGGAAACTTTCCCCGACTGCGCCGCTGTTCAACATCCCGGCGGGGCTGCTCCGCATCATGGACCGCGACCTCAGCGCGGCGAACATCCCCAAGCGCGACGAACAAGGCCGCGTCGTCCATATCCACGCAATCCGCAAGTCGTTTGCGTCGCACCTGGCCCAAGGCGGAGTTCCGCTCACGACGGTACAGCGCGCGATGCATCATTCCGATCCGTCGTTGACCGCCAACGTCTACGTGGACCCGGCGATTCAGAATACGGCCGCCGCGCTGAACGTCCTGCCGAAGCTGCCCCTGTCGCCTCCGGCAGACGAGCGCGAAGCGCTGCGCAAGACCGGCACCGATGACGCGCGAACACTTGCACCTTTTCTTGCACCTACGGGTGCCTATTCGGGGCAAGAACTGGCGTTTTCTGACACGAACAAGACACAAAGCGGCGGTGGTCGCGCCACCCGAAACCGGACCCGGCGATCGCGCGTAAGTGCTGATTCTGAAAAGACTTGTCAATCGCGGCAGGACATTCGGGGCGACAGGATTCGAACCTGCGACCTCTTGACCCCCAGTCAAGCGCGCTAAACCAGGCTGCGCCACGCCCCGGGCACCTTCATTTATATGGCGGCACGCCGACACGAGCAAGTGCAGAATCACTTGTCCGCTTCTTCGATTTTGCGTGCGAACCCAATACGTCCGGCGGCGATCGGCGAGACTGAATACCGCCTCACGAAGCCTTCGCGGCGTCCGGCGCAGGCGATGCCGCGGTCGGACTCACCGCCCGCACGGTGCTGCTGTCGGCAGACCGCGGTTCGTCCGGCTGAAACGTCGCACGCTTACCGACCTCCAGTGCGCGCTGCGCATCGAGGTTACCGAAGAGTTGAATGAGTTTGGCGACGAGACCGGTCCAGCCGGTTTGATGGCTGGCGCCGATGCCGGCCCCGTTGTCGCCATGAAAATACTCGTAAAACAGGAGGTGATCGCGCCAGTGCGGGTCGGTCTGAAACTTCTCGGTTCCCCCGTACACCGGCCGCCAACCATCCGCACCGCGGAGGAAAATGCGCGTCAGGCGGTCGGCGATCTCGCGGGAGACTTCGAAGAGGTTCATCCAGCGACCCGAGCCGGTTGGACACTCGACGCGGAAATTGTCGCCGTAATAGAGATAGAAGTTGAGCAGGGCGCGGATGATCATGGCGTTGACGGGGAACCAGACCGGGCCGCGCCAGTTGGAATTGCCGCCGAAGGTACCGGAAGTGGATTCGGCCGGCGCATAGTCGACGCGATGTTCGTCGCCGTTGACGCGCAAGACGTACGGGTGTCGCTCATGGTATCTGGAGAGGGAGCGAATGCCGTACGGGCTGAGGAACTCCTGCTCGTCAAGCACTTTTTCAAGCACGCGGCGAAGCCGCTCGGGATTGAG
The DNA here is from genome assembly GCA_964571825.1 of uncultured Planctomycetales bacterium. Lineage (GTDB taxonomy): Bacteria > Planctomycetota > Phycisphaerae > UBA1845 > CAZNDQ01. The sequence continues at coordinate 10,990 of CAZNDQ010000049.1, forward strand.
CAGGGCGACGATGCCGCGTTCGCCGACACCCAGATGCCCGGGGCCCGTCGGATGGATGAACTTCAGCAGCTCCGGCATCTGGCGGAAGCGCTCGCGCATGTGCTCCACCGTCTGGGCGACCCGCTCTCGCTGCCACGGCTCGACGACGGTGGCGGCGCACAGGGGCAGCAGTCCGACCATTGAGCGCACCTTGAGGCGCTGGGCGCGACCGTCCGGCAGCCGCAATACGTCGTAATAGAAACCGTCCTCCTCGTCCCACATTCCCTCCTCACCGGGGCGGTTCATGGCCGCAGCGATCCAGAGGAAGTGATCGAAAAACTTGGCGCCCAGTTCCTCATAGATGCGGTCGTGCGTGGCGAGTTCGATTGCCAGTTCGATCATGTTCTGGCAGAAGAAGGCCATCCAGGCCGTGCCGTCGGCCTGTTCGAGATGTCCGCCGGTGGGCAGCGGCGCGCTGCGATCGAAGACGCCGATGTTGTCGAGGCCGAGAAAGCCGCCTTCAAAGACGTTTTTGCCGAGGCGGTCCTTGCGGTTGACCCACCAGGTGAAATTGAGCAGCAGGCGGTGGAAGGCGGACTTGAGAAAACCCACGTCCAGCGTCCCGGTCTCGGCCTGTTCAGTGCGTGCCAGGAAGAGCGTGGCCCAGGCGTGAACGGGCGGGTTAACATCGCTGAAGCTCCATTCGTAGGCGGGCATCTGGCCGCTCGGGTGCAGATAGTGGTCGGTGAGCATCAGGCCGAGCTGCTGTTTGGCGAAGTCCAGGTCGACCATGCCCAGGGCGATGGTGTGGAACGCCAGGTCCCATGCGGCGTACCAGGGATACTCCCACTTGTCGGGCATGGAAATGATGTGATCGTTGACCATGTGCACCCATTCGCGGTTGCGGGCCTGGCGGGTGGCGGGCTTGAGCGGATGGGCGCGGTGTTCGTCGAGCCATTGGTTAGCGTCGAAGTGATAGAACTGTTTGGTCCAGAGCATTCCGGCAAGGGCCTGGCGCATGACGGCCGCGGCATCCCGCCCGCAACCCGGCGGCGTGATCGTACTGTAGAACGCGTCCGCCTCGCGCATGCGGTCGGAAAAAACGGCATCGAAGCGCTCGCCGAACAGCTCGTCGGATGCGCGAGCGGTCTGGGTGTCGGCGAAATCAGGCACAACCTTGCGCAAACGCAGACGGACCTCCTGTGACTGGTCGGGGCCCACGGCGAGTTCGTACCGGGCGGCCGCCCGCGTGCCGGTCTGCGCGGGGTTGACCAGGTCCATGCGCCCATGCACGACCGCATTGTGGATTCCGTCTTTGACGTAGGGAGTCGCGTTGGGAGTGCCGAACAGCCGCTCCGTGTTCGTTTCGTTCTCGGTGAAAAGAAACCGAACCTTGCCGTCGCAAAAAAGAGCGTGGCAGCCGAGGATGGGGTGACGGGCGGCGACAACCGACACACCCTCGATCCCATCGATGCGGTGGAGCTGCGGGCGAGTCGCCTCCTCCTCCTCCTCAAACCACGTGTTGCGGAACCAGAGTGTCGGCAACAGGTGCAGGACGGCCGGGTCCGGGCCGCGGTTGCAGACACGGACGCGAACCAACAGGTCCTCTGGTGATTCCTTGGCATACTCGACAAACACGTCAAAGTATCGGTTTTCGTCGAAGATGCCGGTGTCTATGAGTTCGTATTCGAACTCCTGGCGCGTGCGGCAGCCGTTGGTGCGGACCAGGTCGTCGTAGGGAAAGGCGCCCTGGGGGTACTTGTACAAATACTTCATGTATGAGTGGGTCGGCGTGCTGTCGAGGTAGTAGTAGTACTCCTTGACGTCCTCACCGTGGTTGCCCTCGCGGTTGGTCAGACCGAAGAGGCGTTCCTTGAGGATGGGATCCTTGCCATTCCAGAGGGCAAGGGAAAAGCAAAGGAGCTGCTGGTCGTCCGAAACCCCGGCGAGGCCGTCTTCCCCCCACCGGTACGCACGCGAGCGCGCCTGGTCGTGCGTGAAATAGTCCCAGGCGCTGCCGTCCTCGCTGTAGTCCTCGCGAACGGTACCCCATTGCCGTTCGCTGAGATAAGGCCCCCACTTTTTCCAGTTCATGACTCTGCCGCGGGCCTCTTCCAGACGCTTGAACTCTGCGTGATCCAAACCCGGTGACACGGTCGGACTCCTTGACAACTGCGATGGCGCCATTCATCGGCGTCACACAGCCTGATGAGATGCACGTAGTGTACCAATGGCTTGTTCGACAAACATGAACCGGGAAGTTGCCGGCATCTGCCGGAAGAATGACGCGGTGCGCGGCGCGGTAGTGAGTGCCGAAGTGAGTGAATGTGCGGCCGTCTGGCCGCAACGCGCCAAGCATCGCAGCGCCGGCGGGCGGCCAATACCGCAAATGTGTCAGTTTGAATACGCGGACTGTTCAGCGTCGAGGAGTCGTTTCTTGCGCGCCGTGCCCCAGCGGTACCCCGTGAGCCGGCCGTCGCGCCCAAGGACGCGGTGGCAGGGAATGGCCACGGCGAGGCGATTGGTGGCGCAGGCGCGGGCGACGGCGCGGACGGCGCGGGGCATTTTCAACGCCGCAGCCAGTTCGCCGTAGGTTGTGGTCGTGCCGCGGGGAATGCGGGCCAGCGCCGACCAGACTTTGAGCTGGAAGTCCGTGCCGTGCAGATCGAGGGGCAGTTTCAGACCGCGCGCCGGATGCTCGATGTAACACGCCACA
>CAZNDQ010000050.1:0-13651 GCA_964571825.1 uncultured Planctomycetales bacterium
CGCCGACGAGGAGCTTGTTGCGGCGGATGAGTCGGGCGGCGCGGTAGGCGAGCGTATCGGGGCGGGCCAAGACGGGCCGGGCGTCGAGATGGCGGCGGACGTCGTCGGCGAGTTGCTCGACGGAGGCGTAGCGGCGCGCGGGGTCCTTTTGCAGGGTCTTGAGGACGATCGTGTCGAGGTCTCCGCGGAGGAGGCGATGCAGGCGATCCGGGCGTTCGGGCGGCGCGTCGTGCAGTCCACCGGTTCCGTCCGGGTCGGGGCCGAGGCGATGAGATCGTTCGGCGGCGCGTCGGACGACGGTGCTGGGGCGCGGCGGCAGCAGTTCGCAGATCATGCGCTGCGCATCGTCGGGTGAGGCGGCGGCGAGGTGATAAGGCGGCGCGCCGGTGAGGAGTTCATAGAGCACGACGCCGAGGGAGTAGACGTCCGTGGCGGTGGTGATCGGGCCGCCCGTCAGTTGTTCGGGGCTGGCGTATCTCGGGGTGAGCGGGCGCATGTCGGGGAGGGTCAGCGTTTCGGGCGGCGTGGCGTCGGGATCGTCGAGAATCCGTGCGATGCCGAAGTCGAGGAGTTTGGGCGTGGCGTCGGGCGTAACGAGGATGTTGGCGGGTTTTAGGTCGCGGTGGACGACGAGGTTCTGGTGGGCGAACTGGACGGCACGGCACACGTCGAGGAAGAGTCTGAGGCGCGCGGCGACGGAGAGCTTTCGTTCGCGGCAATAGCGGTCGATGGGTAGTCCGTCGACGAGTTCCATGACGAGATACGGTGTGCCGTCGTCGGTGCGGCCGGCGTCGAGGAGGCGCGTGATGAGTGGGTGGGCCAGCGCGGCGAGTGTGCGGCGTTCGCGGGCGAAGCGGCGGAGCAGTCCGGGGGTCGTCAATTCGGGGCGGATGAGTTTGACGGCGACTTCGGCGTCGTAGGCGCCGTCGTCGCGGCGGGCGCGGTAGACGGCGCCCATTCCGCCGCGCGCGAGGGGTTGCTCAAGCCGCCAGGGGCCGACACGGCGGCCGACGTGTGGATCCGGCTCTTCTTCCGCCGGGTCGTCTGGCTGATGAAGGTCGAGGTCTGCGCGGAGCCGCGGCGTGTCGAGGAACTGCGCTGCACAGGGATGAAGTCGCAACAGCGAGTCGACTTCGCGGCGGAGGTCCTGGTCGCCGGCACAGGCCCGGGTAAGGAAGTCGGCACGGCGGTCGGGGGGCAACTCGACGGCGGCGTTGAAGACGGATTCGATCCGGTGCCAGCGATGGGGAGTCATGCGTCGGCCTCGCCGGTGATGTCGCGCAGGAGCCAGGTTCGCGCGAGGGTCCAGTCGCGTTTGACGGTTGCGGGCGAGGCGCCGATTACGCGCGCGGTCTCGTCGACGGTGAGGCCGGCGAAGTAGCGCAGCTCGACGACGCGGACTTTGCGCGCGTCGAGGCGCTCGAGGCGGCAGAGGGCGTCGTCGAGCGCGAGGAGCGTTTCGGGTGAGTCGGGTGGCTGGGTGATCGCATCGTGCAGCACGACGCGGCGCCGGTCGCCGCCACGTTTGAGGCGCCGGCGGCGCTTGGCGTGATTGACGAGGATGCGGCGCATGGCCTTTGCGGCTGCGGCGAGGAAGTGGTCGCGGTTGTGCCAGCCGTCGCTGCGTGAGGAGAGCTTGAGCCAGGCCTCGTGGACGAGTGCGGTGGGGCCGAGCGTGTGGTCGGGGCGTTCGCCGCGCAGGTAGTGGCGGGCGAGCCGGCGGAGTTCATCGTAGACGGCCGCATGCAACCCCAGCGAGGCGGGTTCAGCGGTCCGGTGCGGCGGTTCAAACAGTGATCGCGGGCGCGGCGGAGCCTCCATCCACACTCCCCTCGCAAGAAAAAGAAAAAACATGAGCCCCGTCGCGGCCCAAGGGTGCTGATGAGGTAGACGGGCGAAACGCGGCGTAGCCGCTGATTCTATGCCCGTGGTCGGCGTCCGGGGCCAGCGGGCGAAAAACGTGCGTGGCTGGCGGCGGGCGTTGCTTGTTATCGGGCCCTTGCCGCATCGGTCGGGTGGTGCGCCGGGCAGGGGTGCGCCGGCGCGTCACCGGCCGGTGTGGTGGTTTGTTGCCGAAAGGAGCAGGTCAATGCGCGGGGCATACGTGTTTGGGCGGCGTTCTGCTGCAATCGTGGGATCGATCATGGCATTGTTCGCCGGGGAGGATGGGGCGCGGGGACAGTGCACTGAGGGGTGTACGGCGATTCACACGTGGGTCGGCGAGGCGGCGGGGACCCAATTCGGCTGGGTGTCCGATGACGTGGGCGACATCGATATGGACGGAGTACACGATCTGGTCATCACGGCGCCTTTTCATGCGGGCGGTGGGACCAATGCCGGACGGGTCTACGTGTATTCGGGACGAACGGGTGCCCCTCTGCACGTCTTCACGGGGAACATCGTCAACGGGCAGATGGGTTACAGTGTGGATGGCGCCGGGGATGTGAACATGGACGGGACGCCTGACGTGATCGTGGGCATTCCGTTCGCGGCGGCTGGCTCGTTCCGCGTGTATTCGGGGGCCGATGGTTCGCTGCTGTACGACATTTCCGGTCAGGCGAGCAACGATCGCATGGGATACGCGGTGAGCGCGGCCGGAGACATCAACATGGACGGCTACGCCGATTTTCTGGCAGGGGCGATCCTGCACGACAGCGCGGCGCTGAATGCGGGTCGGGCGTATCTGTATTCCGGGATCGACGGGTCGTTGATCGCGACGATGGACGGTTTCGGGGCGACGAACCGATTCGGGTCGTCGGCGGATCACATCGGCGACGTGGACGGTGATGAGGTGGAGGACATTGTGGTTGGGGCATTCGGCGCGGGGGGGGGAGGTCTGGCCTATGTGTTCAGCGGCGCGATGCTGCTGGGACCGGACTGTCCGGGCGCCAACTGCCTGCCGTTGTACACGCTGGATCCGGGTATTCCGGCGGCTGTGTTTGGTCAATGGTTCATCGACGGGCTGGGGGACGTGAACGCGGATGGGACGCCGGACATCTATGTCGGGGACTACGTGGCGAGTCGGGGCCATATATTCTCCGGTGTTGACGGCTCGCGAATCTGGACGTTCCTGGGAGATGGCGATGGCCAATTCGGGATCGGGCGCGGCGCGGGGGACGTGGACAACGACGGCCATGCCGACGTGTTGTTGTGCGCGTGGGCGAGCAGCGCCGGCGCGCCAAACGCCGGGAAGGGCTTCGTCTATTCGGGGCGCGACGGGAGTGTGTTCGAGACGTTTACGCACAACATCGCTGGCGCGGGTTTCGGGTTCGATGCAAATGGGATGCTGGATGTGAACGGTGACGGGATGCACGATTTCCTGATCACAGCGGCGTCGGACGCGGGGTCGCGCGGGACATCGTATCTGATCGCGGGGACGACGCCGCGGGCAACAGGCGGTGATCTGGATTTGAACGGGACGGTCGAACTGAACGACTTTGCAACGTTCGCGGTGTGCTTCGGAGGAACGGGTGTGACAGAGCCGCCGCCCGGGTGTTCGTGGGCCGACTTTTACAAGGCGGACACCAATGACGATGGGAGTGTCGATCTGACGGACTTTGCTACATTCGCCACGAACTACACGGGGTGATCCGGCGCGGCCGCGGGCTAACCGGGTCAATCCCAAAGCTCTTTCCTGCTTACCGCCCCCGTCGAGCGCAAGTTTTGGCGGGGGCTTGCTTTGCGCGTCTGGTCGGGCGTTGTGGGGTGAAACGTCGGAAGCCGACTAACATAATTGTCTTGACAACCTATTTTGTCGGTTGTATTCTCGTCGTACGAGGAGGTGCCCGTAACCGCATTATTGCGCGGCGCACGGTCGGAGCGGCATGGCATCGGCAGTGGCAGTACGTGTGTTGGAGGATGTGGAGCAGGCGGCGGCGCTGCTGCACCCGGTGCGGCTGCGAATCCTCCGCGAGTTGGCGGAGCCGGACTCGGCTGCGGGGGTGGCCAGGAAGCTCGACCTGCCGCGGCAGCAGGTGAACTATCACCTGCGCGAAATGGAGAAGCGCAAGCTGGTGGAGTGTGTGGGGGAGCAGCGGCGGGGGAACTGCATGGAGCGGCTGATGCGGGCGGCCGCGCACTCGTACGTCATCAGCCCGGCGGTGCTGGGGTCGATCGGGGCGGACCCGGCACGGGTGGAGGATCGGTTCTCGTCGGCCTACCTCGTCGCCGTCGCGGCCCAGGCCATTCGTGACGTGGCGGTGCTGCGCACGGCGGCGGAGAAGGCCGGCAAGGCGCTGCCGACGATGACGCTGCAGACGGAGGTGCGGTTCGCGTCGGCTGCGGCGCAGGCGACGTTTGCGGAGGAGCTGGCGGCGGCGCTGACGCAACTGGCGGCGAAGTATCACGACGAAGAGGCGGAGCGCGGGCGGGCATTCCGGTTTTTCGTCGGCGGGTATCCGAAGATCACGCGGGCGCTCGGCGAGCGCGAAGCAGCGGAGGAGACGACGTGAGAAGTGGTGCGTCGGGCGAAGGGCCGCGGTCGATCGAGATGCGGGTGGAAATCCAGGCGCCGGTGGAGGCGGTGTGGAAGGCGCTGACGGAAGCGGAGGAACTGACGCGCTGGTTTCCGTTGGACGCGCGCGTGCGGCCGGGGGCGGGCGGGGCGATCTGGATGTCGTGGCGGAACGAGTATCAATTCGAGACGCCGATCGAGGTGTGGGAGCCGAACCGGCATCTGCGGCTGGTGTATGCGGAGGCGACGCCGGAGGCGGAGGAGAGCGCAGGCGGCGCAGCGCCGATTGAGGGTGAGGAGGCGGGCGAAGGTGCGGGTGCGGGGGCGGCGCGGCCGCGCGTGCCGCATCGCGTCGCGGTCGATTATTACCTTGAGGGCAAGGGCGGGACGACGGTGGTGCGGCTGGTGCACTCGGGGTTTTCGCGGGATGCGGCGTGGGACGAGCAGTTCGAGGCGACGGTGCGCGGGTGGCGGTTTCAGCTCGGCGGGCTGCGGACGTATCTGGAGCGACATCGGGGGCACGAGCGGCAGGTGATCTATGTGCGGTCGTACATTCCGCAGGTATCGAGGGCGGAGGCGTGGGAGGGGTTGCTCGGGCCGCGGGGGCTGGCGGTCGAGGGCGGGGCGGCGAGTCTGCGCGCGGGCGAGCGGTATGCGTTGCGGATCGGTGCGGAGCGGCTGAGCGGCGAAGTAGACTCGGTGACGCGGCCGGCGGAGATGTCGGGGAGCATCGAGGAAATGAACCACGCGCTGCTGCGGGTGCAGTTCGACGAGTTGTTCGGGATGCGCGATGCGGCAGTGTTCATTTCGGCGTTCGAGGTGGCGGAGGGGCGGATCGCGCGGCTGCGCGAAGAGCTGCGGGTGATGTTCGAGCGGCAGTTTGGGAGGGTGTGTGCGTGAGTGCAGGGCCCCCGCAGAGGGGTTTTCAGTCGCGGGCGTTGCGATCGGAGCGCTTGGCGCGCTTGAGGCCCAACTCCTTGGGCAGATTCTCGGTAATTTCTCGTGCGTGGTCGGCCAATCGATTCACGTCGTTGCCACAGGCTTCACTCAGTTTTTCGCGTACGCGGCGAACGTCGTCGACGGGTGTTTCGTCGGACGTCTGTTTTGGCAGGCTCATTCGTTGCTCTCTACAAGCCGGTGCGCTTCGTGTCAGGAAGGGTCGATGAGGAGTCGTACGTCGACGCCGAGGGCGCGGGCGAGGCGCTTGAGGGTGCGGACGGTGGTGCGGTCGGGGTGGCGTTCGATGCGCGAGACCTGCGACTGGGGGACGCCGGTTTTTTGGGCGAGCTGCGCCTGGGACCAACCCTTGGCCCGGCGGGCGCGTGCGAGGTCTGCGCCGGCTGATCGAAGGAGCATCTCCTCCATGGAGATGAATCGTGCGTGCGGGTCGAGATCCGCAACCAGCGCGCTGAGCGCATACATGGCTTCGCGGAGATTCTCGTAATGTTCGGTGGTGAGCATGACGAACTGCGGACGGCCAGCCGGGTCGGTGATGGTCTGATACGGGTCCGCATCCGCGCGGCGGACGAGTTCGGCGGCTGCGCGCGAATGGGTCGTCCTAGAGCTTCTTCGGCTTCCAGGCGAGGATTTTGACGTGCGGCGCCGCGTCCTGAGCATCGTATTTGTATCGGAAGACGAGGGTGCCATGTTCAAATCCGATCCGGCGGATGTTGGGCGAGCCCGGCACGCCGACCATCAGATAGGGCTGCCCTGCCGTGGGGTCGCGCGTGAGCCGCTGGTAGACACGGAAGAACGCCTCGCGCACTTCGGGGGACGCGGCCCAATACTGCCGCTAAACGGACTCCGCGCATTCCATCTTGAACGGCATGCACACCTCCAGCGCTTGGAGCGCGCAAGTGTACCGGGTTCAAAATGGAATGCCGCGTTCCTTGCTTGCCGCCTCCCCCTCATACAGCATTCCAATCGATTTACGGCATGGGGGACGCCGTACCAGTCTGTCATTGAATATCTTATTTCGATTGGCTGTCGAGTCAAGCGCGTTTTTCGATATTCACTGGGAAGGCGGTAAGCAGTCACGCTTGATATTCGGGTTTTGTTTGGTATTGTGTTGAATCGCGGCGTATAGGCGGTCAACGGGACAGTTAGAGCAAAGGAGAAGGGTATGGGCAAGGCGAAACCAATTCCGGACGGGTATCACACGATGACGCCGAACATGGTGGTGCGGGATGCGCCGGGGGCGATGGAGTTTTACAAGAAGGCGTTCGGGGCGGAGGAGGTGATGCGGAACTATCTGCCGGACGGGAAGACGGTGATCAACGGGCAGATGCGCATCGGGAACTCGATGTTCATGCTGTGCGAGGAACTGCCGCAGATGCGGGGGTGCGTCTCGCCGGCGCAGCTCGGCGGGACGACGATGGGGCTGTTCCTGTTCGTCGAGGACGTGGATGCGGCGTTTGCGCGGGCGAAGGCGGCGGGCGTGCAGGTGGTGATGGAGCCGGCGGACATGTTCTGGGGCGACCGCTACTGCAAGGTGATCGATCCGTACGGGCACTGGTGGGAGATCGCGACGCACAAGGAGGACCTGACGGCCGAGGAGATTGCGGCGCGGAGCCAGGCGTTCTTTGCGCAGTTGGGCAAGCAGGGGAAGTAGGCGCGCCATGCGGCGCGGGTGCAGCGCCACGCGCACGGTTTGCCTCGACACGGTGGGCGCTGCGGAGAGAAGTTCACTCAACGTCGGAGCGATTTGGACATGTAGATGTCGGGTCGGCCGGGGCCGTTGGCGTCGGGCATGACGCCGGTGATGACGTAGCCGAGGCGCTGGTAGAAGGCGAAGGGGTGGCCGCGGCCGCGGTCGCGGACTTCGGCAAGGCGGGTCGGCAGGTCGGCGTAGAGGTCGACGTCGGCGAGGGAGGTCATGCCCGCGTCGTCGTCGGTGCCGAGGGTGACGGTGAGGGCGCCGCGGCGCGCGGCCTCTTCCTCAAAGGCGGCGACCAGTGCGCGGCCGATGCCGCGGCGGCGGCGATCGGGGTGGACGACCATCGGGTGCAGCTCCCAGACGCGGCCGTTGTAGGCGGGTTGGGGCAGGCCGCCGATCCAGCCGAGCAGCAGATCGGCATCGAGGGCGGCGCGGGCGAAGCCGGTGGTGAGGACGAGGGCGACTTCCTCGCGGGCGACGGCGAGGTCGGTCCAGCCGCGCGGTTCGTGGAACCCGTCGACGAGCAGCACGGCCGCCTGGTTGCGGATGGCGTCGGGCTGGGCGAAGAGGTCGACGATATTCATCGAAACAGATCCGGTCCCTGCTCAACCTGAGCAGCGGGACCGCCAGATTCTATTCACGATTGGGCGTTGGGCCACGAAGCCGAGTTGTTGACGCTCCGATCGGCGCCGGTGACGATGAGGGCGCAGGGCCCGGTGTCAACGCACATGGAAACACTTTACCAGGCATTTGGTTTCATCGCGGCGGTGTGCATCGGCATCGCGGTGCTGACCATTTTCTTCACGGCGCTCGGCTATCTCAAGCGCCGGTGGCGCGGGGGCGACGTGGTGAAGATGGAGGGGATGGTGCGCGACGGGCGACTGGTCAACGTACATCTGACGGGCGGGCGAGTGCTGGAGCGGAAGCGGTTGGTGGGATTCACCGATGAGCATTCGTTCAAGGGCGGAGATATTCCCGTGCAGCTGTCGCGTCTGGTGGTGCTGGAGGCAGCAGACGGCGCGCGGACACTGATTCGGGCGGATGCGGTGCGTGTCATCGAGGAAGTGGGGGGCGGGCAACAGGCATAATCACGCATCGAGGCACGGTCGGTAAGGCCCTCGCGTCATGAACCTTGCGATCAAGTATGTGGCGGAGTTGACGGACGTGCGCGAGGTATCGCTCGTGGGCACGGCCGACGCGGCTTATTGGCGAGAGGCACTCCAACCGGAGGAACTGGTGCCGGCCGAACGGGAGGGGCGGGCGCAGATCCTGGTTACGTCATGCGAGTCGCGGTTTGCCGGTGTGGGCGTGCGGGAGTTGAGCTTCTGCGTGCGCGTCGAGCGCGCCGGGTCGCGGGAGCTGCGGGACGCGGCATACCTCGTGCAGGCGTACAATTCGAATCGACTGTTCGCGTTCTGCGAGCGGGCGTTCTTCTCGACACCGTACGTGCATGGGGACGTGCGGCTGGCGACGGGGCCGTTGCCGTTTGTCGAGCTGCGGCTGCGCGGCGACGTGGTCTTCCGCGTGGAGATGCGCGAAGAGGGGCGGCAGACAGCGGGAAGCGACGAGCGCGAATGGGAGGGGCCGGTCTTTCTGCCGCGGCGGGGGCGCAGCGCGCAGGCAGACAAGCTGTTCTTTGCGCGGATCGAGGGGCCGACGCGGACGTACGCGTTCGCGGCCGGGCAGGATGCGGTGAAGATCGCGCCGGCGGAGGTGGGCAGCGTGTTTCGTGCGCTGATCGATTCGCGTTTCGCGGTGGAGGAGTGGGAGGTCCGCGAGGGGGCGACGCACTTGAAATCGAAGACGTACGCGAGATCGGCCGGTCTGGCGTTGTTGGACTAGGCTCCGTCTCAACACTCCGGTAGCTGCGATCGGCTGCGGGTTCCGCCGGCTTCGTACTCGGGTCAGAATCGTCCTCAACGTATCTTTGGATACGCCTGCGGCGGTTTAGTCCCTTCGGCCTCGCCGGCGCTCCCCTCGTCTGATCTCGCTCAACCGCAGTCTTGAGACGGAGCCCAGGTCGTGGTCTGCGCGCAAGTAAGCGGACCGGGCCGGTTGTCTTGCGGCACAATCGTTGCCCGCAAGATGAGCGGCGCGCGCAATGCCGGTGGCCAGGACGAGGGCGAATTCGTCGCGGGCGGCGGCGACGTTGGGCCATCCGCGCGGTTCGTGAAAGCCGTCGACGAGGAGGGCGGCCGCCTGTTCGCGGACGGGGGCGGGCTGCTGTGCCAGATCAATGATGTCCATGGGCGACGGCTCCGGCCACCGGACGCAGGCAGATCCTATCCGAATCAGCGAGTGATCGGTCGATGCATCGGCGCTGAATTGGCCGCCGCGTGGTCAGTCGATCTGCGCGCAGTCGGGCGGCAGCACGCCGTCGGGCGTGAGGCCGAAGACGGCGGAGAAGGTGACAAAGTCGGTGAGGTTGACGGTGCCGTTGAGGTCGAGGTCGGCACAGGCGAAGCGCGGCGGCGTGCACTGGTCGTCGGGTGCCGTCAGGGCAAAGCAGGTGACGAAGGTGGTGAAGTCGATGAGGTTGATGAAGTTATCGCCGTTGAAGTCGCCGCAGGGGCAGCCCGCGTCGGCGCATTCGGGGTCGTCGAGGTCGACCAGGTTGTCGCAGTCATTGTCGATGCCGTCGAAGCAGTTTCCGGCGGCCGTCTGCTCGAAGACGTCAGGGTTGACGTTCGGATCAAAGTCATTGCAGTCTCTCCCGTCGCCGTTCGGCCCCTCATAGCCGTCGCCGTCGATGTCGGGATCGCAGGCGTCGCCAACCCCGTCCATGTCCAGGTCTTCCTGGCCGGGGTTGAAGGCGAGGCGACAGTTGTCGCAGCCGTCGACGTGGCCGTCGTCGTCGAAGTCGGCGTCGCACTCGTCGGGGATTTCGTTGCCGTCGCAGTCGATGCTGGTGCCGGCGGCGATGTCGCAGAGGTCGAGGATCGAGTTGCCGTTGCAGTCGCGCTCGCATTCGTCGGGGATGTTGTTTTCGTCGCAGTCGTCGGCGCCGGCGGCGAGATCGATTACGTCGCAGATGCCGTTGACGTTGCAGTCCGGGCAGACGCGGAACGCGAAGGTGTCGTCGAGCAACTGCTCGGCGGCAAGGGGCAGGCGATAGGACGTGTCGGTGAAGTCCTGAGTCAGGTCGGCCTCGGCGCGCAGGACGCTGCCCTGTGTGGGGAAAACGCGGACGTTGTAAGTCATGCCGGGCGTGAGGCCGGTCGTGTCGATATAGCCTTCGAAGATGAGCCAGGAGCCGTCGCCGGGGATGCCGTTGGCGAGGTCCTGGCCGAAGCCGCCGCGCATGTTCGGGTTTTCTCCGTCGAGCGGCGACATGAAGTATTCGCCCTGGCCGACGCCCAGGCGGACACGGGGCTGGAAGCCGGGCACACCGGGATTGGCGTCAGCCTCCCAGGTCAGGGGGACCTGGGAACCGGCGGCGATGATCTGTCCGGGGAAGGAGTTGTCGCCACCGGTGTGCAGGCCCATGTTGGTGAAGCCCCATCCGCCGCGGTACTTGGGCATGGGATCGGATGAGCTGCCGGCGGAGTATTGGAGATCGGTGATGTGGGCGAGCACGGGAGCGGGGTCGTTGGAGTATCCGCTCTGGGCGCTAAGCGGGAAATCGAAGAAGAAGTTCGCGGCTTCGAGTTCAAGCGAGTGAATGCGGTAAACGACGGAGGCGAGGCCTTGATTGTCGTTGGACACTTCGACGGCGATCTGATAGTGGACGAGCTGGCCCAGCTCAACGTTGTTGATGTCTCCGGCGGGCCAGACGTTTGCCTGCGTCATGAGGCGCAGGGTGGCGGCGGCGGCGCTCAGTGCAGCGAAGCCGAATGTGAGCGCGCAAAGTATCGCCAGTCGGGGTCTCGGCATGGAACGCTTCCGCCTCCGTGGGGGCACCGCAGGGAGCACCGGCGCTGGCCTGGACGTTCAGCGCTTGCTCTTCTCGGGGGCGCGGGCCCACTGTGGATTCTTCTGAGCCTATCCCGCGGGCGGGTGTCGATTCAAGCCCGAAAACAGAAAGATTGAGCGGAGTGCGGGATCGTGACGAATACGGGACCGCATGCGGTCGGCTGGCGCGATTGTGCGGGTTGTAGGTGTGGCGCGCGATGGCGGAATTGGCGAACTGGGCGAGGCGGGAATCGAACCCGCACGTCCCGAATGGGACAGGAGATTTTAAGTCTCCAGCGTATGCCATTTCGCCACTCGCCCGGGGCGGCCGGCCTCTGCGTGCTCACGCTATCGTCGTGGTGCCGGCGAGGCAATTGATGGTATGGTCGGTTCCACGCGTCGTCAGGCGACACTGATGGCGATCGTCGCGGCGGCGCAATGCGGTGTGGATGCGGAGCGTCCGCGGCGTGTCTGGCCGCGGCGCGGTCGTTACAATCGCCGGCGAATGAACCAGCCGTCCAACTCTTCACCGGTGCCGGCGGATTTGGCGTCTACTGATTCCGATCAGGCGGCGCGCGCGCGGGGTGAGGGGACCGTTCCCGGCGACAGGTTATCCAGTGCGACGGAGCCGCCGGGAGCGCGGCCTCCCATTCCGCCGCCGACGCGATATATCGCGGCCTGCCTGAGCGGGTTGATCTGGGTGGTGCCGTTTGTCGCGGTGACGTGGCCGGCGGTCTGGCCGCCGGAGAACTACGACCCGCTGTTGACGCTGTTCGTGCTGGTCTCGCTGTTCATGTCGTCGGCGATCCCGGCCGTCTCCGACCCGGTCTCCTATTCGCTGCGGACCGACCGTGACGTGTTGCAGCGGGTGGTGCCGATTGCGTCGTTCATCGGGTTGTTTCTCGGTGGGATGGACGTCGCTCGACTGCATTGGAGCGACGTGGTGCCGACGGCGGTGCGCGTCGGCGCGCTGGTTGTGCTGATTGCGGCCTATTCGCTGCGCATCTGGGCGGTGTATGTGAACACGTTTTTCTCCGGTCCGGTGACGATTCAGTCGGAGCGCGGGCATCGGGTGATCGATAGCGGACCGTATCGGTGGATCCGTCACCCAGGCAATCTGTCAGCGATCGTACTGCTGCTGATGGGGCCGGTGGTGGTCAATTCTCTGTTGGCGCTGATCCCGGCGGGGGTGGCGGCTGGGGCGGTCGTGCGTCGCTGTCACACCGAGGATCGGTTCCTGCTGGAGAACTTGTCCGGATATGCGGCATACGCGGAGCGCGTGCGCCGGCGGATGATTCCGGGCCTGTACTGAATAGGCGTGTCGGCGAGTAGCGCAACTGACGCATTTTCAGTCGGTTAGCAGTCTCGCTGTGTCGATGGGGGGGGGCTCAGGGGTGCGACTGGCGTCGCAAAAGGTCGGTGAGGTGCACAGGCGTTCGGCGCGGGCGAGCGGATGGCGCGGAAGATGTACGGCGGTGGAGCGAGTTTGACGTTTCTCGCGCGATGGCAGCGGTTTATGGCGGATCAAGATGGCTATCGGTCGTAGCATCCCACTTTGCGATCGGATAAAATGAGGTGCGTGGCGCCGCGAGGGGATGGTGCCCGGGAATGGCATTGCAGCTAGCGATCCTCCCCTGTGACACGGAGACCGGCGAAGTTCTGGGATTCGCCGGCGCGTGTGCTTCATTGACTCGACCTGGTTTCCCGGCCGAGGGGCTGAATCTGCCCATGTCGGCCCCGCAAGGTCCGGCAGTCGGTCGCTGGCAGCGACACCCGGCCGGACCGAACGCGGAAGGAGAGTAAGCGAATGCAGCGGCATATCGGCATTCGAGTCATCGGCGCGATGATGATGTGTCTGGGTCTGCTGGTCATCTGCGACTCGCGCGTGTGGGCGACGGGGAGCGTGACGACGGAAGGCTACGAAATCCTCAACGTCGATGTGGCGCAGGACGGCATACACACGGGCTTGGGTGTGCGGGTCGGCGTCATTGCGGACGGGATTGTCAACGCTGCGGCGGCGGTCACGTCGGGCGATCTGCCGCCGATCATCGTCCCGGTGATGGGAGCGCCGGTGGGCACGGGAAACATGGGCACGGCGATGCTGGAGATCATTCACGATCTGGCACCGGACGCCGAGCTGTATTTTGCGCCGGCGTCGACGCCGACCGAGATGATCGCAGCACTAAATGCGCTGGCCGGTGCGAGCGCGAACTGCCACATCATCGTCACGGCGGGCCCGCTGTACGGGACGCGCACGGATCGGGGGGAGCCGTTCTTCCGCGATCAGACGCAGGGCGGGACGGTAGCGGCGCTGGCGCAGACGCTGTCGGCATCGCGGCTGATCATCGCGGCGGGGGGGGACGACGCGGCACGGCACCATCAGAACGGCTTCAGATCGCTTGAGGCGAACTTTGCGCAGTTTCTGAATCAGGGCGTCGCGCCGACGTTCGGGTTCGTGCACGATTTCCGCGCTGCGGGCGGGATGGAAGCAGTACCGCGTTGGGTGATACAGAACATCCCGGCGGGCGTGACGGTGCGCGTGGTGCTGCAGTGGAGCGATCCGTGGGGCACTTCGGCGAATGATTACAGTCTGTTTCTCTGTCCGGGGATCGGCAACGCACTTTGCGGCAACGGCGACGGCACGCACCCCG
>CAZNDQ010000051.1:0-13602 GCA_964571825.1 uncultured Planctomycetales bacterium
CTCAGCCCCCCCGGCCCGTCATGCTGAGCGCAGCGAAGCATCTCGATGACCACGTGCGCCCAGCACGCCGAGAAAAACGTAGGGCGGGTCCTCGATCCGACACTCCCGTCATCATTCCTCGCGCAGCGAGGAATCTCTTCCTCCACTTCGTCACTTCGTTACTCCGTCACTTCGTCACTTCCTCCCCATTCCGCAATCCGAAATCCGCAATGGTTCCTGTACAATCCCCCCATGCCCGACCCGCTCCGCCGTCTCCGCCACCGCAAGGTCTGCGAGGTCCTTCGCCAGTGGGACCCCATCGGCGTGCTGAGCGACCCTACCTGCCCGCGCGACGAATACGACTCCTACTCCCCGCAGTTCATG
Source organism: uncultured Planctomycetales bacterium (assembly GCA_964571825.1). Classification (GTDB taxonomy): domain Bacteria; phylum Planctomycetota; class Phycisphaerae; order UBA1845; genus CAZNDQ01. The sequence continues at coordinate 364 of CAZNDQ010000051.1, forward strand.
CGCATCCTCGACTCCGGCCCCGCGCTCGACGATCTTGTCCGCTGGATGACCGACCTCGCCACCACCCGGATGGGCATTGACTCCGTTGACCGCGCCCATACATCCACCTGCGCCCGCCACCTCTTCGATTTGTCGCACCAAACCCCACCCGCATCACCCTGACCGATCGCGCTCCGTTCCCGGTCGGTCTAACGACGGCCAGCGAGAGTTCATGCTCGGAGGAGTAGGCCGCGATTCCGCGTTAGGGGTAAGTGAGGGGCATTCAGAGCAATACGGTCTCTTGCCTCCTACGCCGCTATGCCTAGAATGAGAATGCTTGTGGAGACAAGGCCAGATCGACCATCAAGCCGATAATCGCCAAGTATGGGTCAGAGTGCGCCGACTCGTCTCAAAGGTGTCTGCAAATGAGTGATCGTGTCATCAGCGTGCGCGCACTTGCCTCGCTATTCCGGGCTTTGGCATCTCACCCGGACACCGGCCCAAATGCCGACATGCTTGACGACCTCAGGCACGTCGCGAATGCCGCACCTGACGCGATTAAACAACTCCAACAATCGTTACGTCGGGCAACAGGGTTCATGGACCCTGGCGCGCTGCTCGCCTCGATCCGACAGGCCTTCTCTGACGAACGAACTGCGTCCGCACTCCAACACGCGCTCTTGAACCTCTCGCCCGAAGATGTTCCGGGACTCATGGAAGGACTGTCGTCAAGCGCCGACGAGCCCGACTTCCCGCTAGGCAAGGATGATCTCAAAGCGCTCGACAATAATCTGCGCCTGTTGATTCTGGACTACCCGGCCCTCAAGCGCTTCGCCAAGGCGGAACGCCTTTCGAAACTGACCGGGCAGCAGCTTCGATCCATCGACCTGATTTGCGATGTCCGGCCGATCTTTGACGCGACCCGCTCTCAAATCGAAGGCATGATGCCCTATACTCGTCTCCGTGTCGTCGCCACGGGCGCGGACTGGTCACCAGTCGCATTTGAGGCTGAGCTAACGTTGCAACAGGTGTACGACCTTGCAGAACGAGCAACCTACGCCAAGCAAAAGCTGGACGTACTGCGAACGACAATTGAGAAATCTCTCCCGGGCAGCATCCCGGATTTGGCGTTGACGCGCATTCCACGCAAGGACTCAAAGAATGTCTGAAGGCATCTTGCACGAGACCAGGCCGCGATGGGGTACCCGTTGGTCGACAATCGGACGCCAACTCCAAGAACCCGCTCCGAGTCGGTGGACTGACTTCAGTAGCCCTAGCCATCTTCGGCGTGAGCAGTCACTCGGAATCTTGGACTGGCTGCAATCTACTCGTGCGCTTGCCGACCTACCGACGAAACAGCTCTTAAGCCGGATCAAGAAACTCTCTGAAGCACAATCTAATTATTTCAGTAAAGACATCAGCAGGGACGTCTACCGAGCGATAGTGCATTCATGGTCCTCCGTGATACTTGTACATGAGATCGCTTTTCCCCGATCTATGGAGGAGATTGAACCGCAGGTCCTGGATGACTCCAGCGAAGAACCTGACGAGCAACTTGCGATCTTTCGTGCTATGCTGCCATCGCTCATAAGTAAGTATGAGGGCCAGTATGTAGCGCTACATAACCTTGAGATCGTTGATTACGACCAGAACGAGGCGATTCTCGCCGAACGAGTCTGCGCCAAGTATGCGGAAGGGTCTATTCTGATTGAAAAGGTATCACGAGAAGCAAGACCTGTACTCCATATGCCTTCTCCGGTATTCGTTAGGTGATCCTGCCGTTGAACATGGCGACCTCCTTTCGTGGCAAGGCGCTTGATCGCCCCGCCTTGATACTTTCAAACATACAGCTCTCCAACGACCGGGGCGAGAGGGTGGATGGAATAGAAGGCCTCGTCGATACCGGGGCAGACCGAAGCGCTGTACCTGCATGGATCGCCAAACGCCTGAAACTCAGGCAAGTGGGGACCAAAATTGTCGTTGGGTATGATGGCCGGGCAAGTGAACGGCCAATAGTCCACTGCAGGGTATTCGTAAACGGTCTATTCGTTCCCTTGGTACCGGTCAAACTTGAGCATGTCATCGCTGACCCGGAGCAGACGCAGGACAAGCCCCTGGATGAACGTGCGATACTACTTGGTCGCGACTTCCTTCACGACCTTCCGAACGGAGTACTATTCGCGGACTTCGCCCGCAAGAAGTGGACTGTCCGCCAGTCCTCGCGCCTCCGCCGTTTGTTGACCCAATTTGTTGCGTAGCGGCGCGATTCCGTATTGCACTCGCCATCCCAATCTGCGCGCACAGTCTGAGCGCCTCGAAATAGTTCGGCGCGGACTTCGCATCCTCGCAGACGATCAGGAACCGCTTGGTCGTGTCGCGCTCGCCCCGCCGCCGCGCCAAACCTTGCAGCAGCACCTCGACTTTCCTCGACTGCGGCTTCTTGGGTCGCTTGCCCCAGCTCATAGCGAGAGTTCGTCCACCAGCGGAATCGCCCCGTACAGCCCGCCCAGATACCGCTTGCGGATGTTGTGCACCGGCCGCGCCGCGTCCTTGTATTCCGTCAGCGAATACAGCTCGGATTCGCCCATCGTGTTCTTTTTCGTGAAGTAGACCTGGTCCCGTCGCAGCGCCGGCGGCCGGCCATCGTAACTTTCCATGAGCCCTGTCTCGTGTGCCGTGAAGACCAGTTGTCCCGGGGTTTGTTCCCCGGCCGCCTCGCGATTCAGGTCCCGCACCAGCTCCCGCAGCAGCACCGGGTGCATCGATCGATCCAGCTCGTCCACGAACGCCGCCTGGCTTTTCTCCCCATGCGTTAGGTCGTAAAGCAGCGGCGTAAAGTCCACCATGAGTTTCGTACCGTCCGACTCCCGCAGGTATCGCAGCGCCTGCGCGCCGCGCTCCCCCGAATGCAGCAGCTTCAATCGATACAGCGCGCCGTGGTCGCCACTCTCTCGCTCGCGACGTGATTCGTTCTCGTTCACTTCGCTCCATCCGCCGCCCGGGCTGCGCTTCTCCACACGCAGCCCGACCACACCCACGTCCGCCGACTTCAGTCTCGCCACTAGCCACTCGCGAAACGGCTTGTCCCGGCTCGCTCGGCTTGCGACGTCGCTGTGCGGCTTGCTGGGATGAAATGTGGCCGGCATACCCCTCGCCGGCACCTTTGTTCGCGGTGCTTGCGACAAGAGTCGCCGCAAACCTACTGCAATGTTTCCCGCCAGTTTGGGCGCCAAGCTGTCTGCCAGTGACAGCAGCAGTGCGTTTCGTCGAAAATTCTCCGTAATCAGCTTGAATTGCTCATACTTATTCCAGGTGCCGCTGACCTTCTGCCTCTTGCGCTCGAAAAATACAATCTCCTTATCCAACCGCCAGCGGACCAGTCGCTCCCGCACAATAGCCTCGGCCGTGTAGGAAACCGAAAAGTCGTACAGGTCACCTTCAATTACCGCCTTCGCGCCGAGTGTAACTTCCTCCTTCCGTTTTGCCCCAAGAGCGAACGGCTCGTGCCACTTCAGCGGGCTGTCGGATCTGAGCTTTTGCGTCTTAGAAATCAGATATTCAAGCGCCCCCGCCGCTCGAATGATCGTGCTCTTGCCCGACGCATTTGCGCCGAAGATGGCCACGCAGCGCAGCAGCCGCAGCGGCTCATCCACACCGCTGATCGGGACTTCGATCACCCCGCGTTCACTGTCTTCCTCGCGCGTGAAGTCCGCCGCCACCAGCGACAACACGAACCGGTCGCGGAAACAGCCGAAGTTCTCGCCGTACAGTTCAATCAGCATGGCTGACCCTCATGCGCTGCGCAGCTTTCCTGCGCCACCCAACAATTCTACCCCAGACCATCGTCCTTGCGCCCCCCGGACCCCCAGAAAAACGCCACAGCCGCGCAGATTTCCTGCGCTCCATCCCGCCGCCAACATGTCCGATCACGCAACACTTTCGCGTCGCGCGCGCCCCCGGCCGCTACACTCATCTGTCATCCGCCCGGTACACCGGACTCCACCACTTCGTCACTTCCCTTGTCTCTTGCTAGCCACAAGTCACTAGCCACCGGCCACTCCCGCAGCGCGCCCAAAGCGCGCCCAGACCCGGCCTAATGCGCGCCCAAAAAATCCTGATTTTTTGCTTTCAACAACTTCTGAAAAAAATACTGCAAATTTTTGCCGCCGCTCGGCGCCCTGATAACCGCTTGTCCGAGCATGAGTTGCACGCGCTGCGCATCGAACACGCGCGCCGCGCCACACCTCGCGCCCGAAAAAAGGTCATGCGCAAAAACCAGAAAAAACAACGCAAAATAAGGACTTGCGCGCGATCCACACGCTCGAATAAAAACGCTGAACAGCGCTCCTGGAACCCGCCGGCCGCCATCCACTCGCCACCGAGTCGAGCCGCGCAAACGCTGCCCGCCCGCGCAGCATCGGCCGCTCCCCGCAACCCCTCCTCGCCCAGCGGCGCGCTGTCCGCCCGCGTTCCTAACGCATTGGAATGAATGAGCTTAGGCAGGTTGCCGCCTGCCCGCCTGAATCGCCCCTTTCCCGCCTGGCACACCCCTTGTATCTCCGCCTCCGCCACGGCATTCAACCGGACGGAGGCGGTGTCTCATGCGTCAGGATGACCATAAACCCAGCCCCCTCATTGACTTAGCGCAGGTCCGCGACTGGGCCGACCTCGGCACCCTCGTCCGGCTGGCATCCTCCCAACTGGTCTCTGACCACGTTCCGCGAACGGATGCGCGGAGCGTGGCCAAGGCCACCCGCACACCACGTCTGGTAGGGGGGAACGCCCAATGATCTACGGATTGTATCTCTCAGCTGGCGGCCTCCAGGTCAACGAATACCGCCAGGATTTGCTCGCCAACAACATCGCCAACGCTGGCACCACCGGCTTCAAGCGCCAGCTTTCCATCGTCTCCGAGCGGATGACCGAGGCCCGCGAGAACGGCCCGCCCAGCGCGCAACATCAGCTATTTGATAGACTTACAGGCGGTAGCGGCGTGCGCCCGACCTACACCGACTTCGCCCAGGGCTCGCTCGAAATCACCGACAACCCGCTCGACGTCGCCATCGTCGGCGAGGGCTTCCTCCGCGTAATTGCCGACGGCGCAGAACGTTACACACGAGACGGCCGGCTGACGATCGACGCCACCGGCCGGCTGATGACCTCCGGCGGCCATCTCGTCCCCGGCGAAAACGGCAAACCGATCACCATTGACCTGCGCAACCCCACCGCCCCGCGCATCGGTTCGGATGGTACTGTCACACAAGGAGATGCGCGCCTCGGCCGGATCGGCCTCGTAGCGTTCCGCGACCCCGCGGCCCTCACGCCGTCCGGTAAAAACCTCTATCAGGCACACGGCCAGGCACCCCAACCGGCGGACGTTTCGCTTCGCGTCGGCGCGATCGAAGCCAGCAACGTCGATCCCGTCGCGGCGATGGTGGACATGATGCAAGTCACGCGGACATATGAGCTTAACGCCACGATGATCTCGCTGCAGGACGGCATGCTCGGGCGAACGGTCAATGACCTCGGGCGCATCGGCTAGAACCGGGCGCCGCTGATGACGGAGTCGTTGTAAATGGCGATCACGGCAATGCTTACCGCCGCGTCGGGCATGCGGGCGCTCGACGAAAAGCTCAACGTCACCGCCAACAACCTCGCCAACGTCAACACCGTCGGCTTCAAACGCTCCCGCGTCAATTTCGAAGATCTCCTCTACGTCGCCAAACGCGAACCCGGCGTCACCAACCTCCAGGACGAGCCCGTCCCGCACGGCGTGCTCGTCGGGCTCGGCAGCCGTATCTCCGGTACCCAACTGAACTTCGAGTCAGGTTCGCCAGAGCAGACGAACAACAAACTCGACCTGATGATCCAGGGCGAGGGGTTTTTCCAGGTGACGACGACGGCCGGCGGCGCGCAGGTCACGGCCTACACCCGCGCCGGCAACTTCACCATCAACAGCGAAGGCAACGTCGTCCTGGGCAACTCGATCGGTTCGTTACTCGAGCCCCCCATTACCTTTGCGCAAGACGTCACGCGCGACAGCATTCGCGTCGATGAGCGCGGCCAGGTGTTTGTCCGCGATCCCGCCTCCGGCACCGACCAGCAGGTCGGGCAGATCGAGCTGGCGCGCTTCGTCAATCCCGAGGGTCTGTTGCAGCAAGGGCAAAACCTGTTTCTCGTCACGGCCGCGTCGGGCGATCCGATCACCGGCACGCCGACGGATGACGGGCTCGGCGCGATCCTCGCCGGCATCATCGAAATGAGCAACGTCGATCCGGTGCGGGAGCTAATCGACCTGATCTTCACGCAGCGCGCGTTCGAGATGAACTCGCAGTCGATCGAGGCGGCGGACGAGACGCTGCGGACGATCACGAACCTGCGGCAGTAGGGCGGAGTAATTGAAGTCGGATTCCTGCTGAGGGAGCGGCGGGAATGATCGGGCAGCGGAGGCCGAAGCGATGCCGCACGAACTGTTATTCGGCGCGACGATCCGACTCGTGGCGCGCAGCGCGTCGGTGTTGGCAGTCTTTGCGATGTGCGCCGTCGCCACGGGCACTGCCACGGCGCAGTGCGTCACTGTGCGGCTGCTGCCCGAGGTGCGCGTGGACGGCGACATCGTCCGCCTTGCGGACGTGGCGGCGCTGAGCGTGGTCTGCGAAGCGGAAATGTACGTCGCGGTTGGCGCGGTCGTGCTGGGCGACGCGCCGAAGCCGGGCGGGCGGCTGCTGCTGTCAGTGGCGGACGTGCGCGAGCAGCTCTACGACCAGCAGATCAACCTGGCGGACGTGCGGTTGGTCGGCTCGTCGGCGGTGCGCGTGACGCGCACAATGCCGGCGGACGCGGAGCCGCTTGAGGCGGCGCTTTCGGCAGAGGATCCAGCGCAGATTCCAACGCTCGAGGCGGCGATTCGACGCTACGTCAGTGAGCAGCTTGCCGACCTGGGCGGCGCGCCTGACGTGCAGTTCAGCCGGACGCAGAGTGCAGCGCAGGCGCTGTCACTGGCGCGGCCGGAGTACGACTTCCGCATTCGCAGCTCGAACGTGCGCGACCTGGGGCTGGTGAGCTTCGAGGTCGAGGTGCTGCGCGGGGGCGAGGTGGCGCAGACAGTGCCAATCCTGGCGCAGGTGGCGCTGGTGCGCAAGGTGGTTGTGGCGGCGACGACGATCAATCGCGCGCAGGTGATCGACGAGCAGCACGTGGTCCGCGCTGAGCGACGTTTTTCGCGCGGCGACCATCTGGGTGAGACAAGCCTGTCGCGGATCGTGGGGCAAGAGGCGCGGCGGTTTGTCGATCGCGGCGAACTGGTAACAGTGCGCGACGTGAAGAGCGTGCCGCTGGTTCGGCGCGGCGACCTGGTGACGGTGTGGAACTGCAGCGGCAGCGTGCGGCTCAAGACGGTGGGCAAGGCGCTGGGCGGCGGCTGTCTGGGCGAGACGGTGGAGATCAAGAGTGAACGATCGGGGAGGCGCTATTCGGCGCGCATCACCGGCCCGGGAACGGTCGAGACGATCTCGGGCGGACCATCTGCGGCGCTGGCGAGCGCGGGAGACGCATCATGAAGTACCGCATTGCTGCTCGGTCGCTGCGTGACGCGCTCATCGTGATCGCGTGCGTGCTGTTTCTGGTGCGGGCGGCCAACGGACAGAGTTCGTCGCTCTTTCACGGGGCGACGCGATCGGGCTCGAGTGCGCGGCCGGAGTCGAGCGCCGAGTCGGGCGTAGGCCGTCCGCAGGAGCGGGCCAGCGCCAACCCGGTGCTCGACCGCACGTCGCTGATCGCGGTGGAGCTGGCCGACCCGAAGCAATTTCGCATCCACGACATCGTGACGATCGTTGTACAGGAGAACAAGAAGTTCGAGAGCGAAGGGGAAAATATCGCGCGGCGGCGTTTCGAGCTGAGTTCCGAACTCAACGAGTGGTTCCGCTTCAGCGAAGGGAAACTGGTGGCGGAAACGTTTCCCAACGGCATGCCGAACATCGACTACAAGCTCGACTCGCGGACGCAGAACCGCGGCGAGAATGAGCGCGAGGACCGGCTGGTGGCGCGGATCGCGGCCGAGGTGATCGACGTCAAGCCCAACGGCAACCTGGTGATCGAGGCGCGGCGGCGCATCTGGCACGACGAGGAGGAGATCATCGTCTCACTGACCGGAGTCTGCCGCAGCACGGACATCACGCCGGATAACACGATCCTCAGCTCGAAAGTGGCGGACTTCGACTTCGTAGCCAAGCACACGGGTGCCGTGCGCGATCAGTCGCGGCGCGGCTGGGCGACGCGGTTGTTTGACTTCCTGAGGCCGATCTAGGCGCGGCATGTGCAGTTGCTGGAAGCTCTGTGCCAGGGTGCGAAAAGCGTGAAGGTTGTGAAAGGTGCAGCAAGCTTGAATGAAGTGCTGGTAAGAATCTGGTTGGCGATCGTGGTGCTGTTGCTCGCGGCGAGCGGGGGGGCGCAGGCGGCGCGGATCGGCGATGTGACGCACCTGCAGGGGCGGCGCGTGAACACGCTGACGGGCCTGGGGCTGGTGACGGGTCTGAAGGGCACGGGTGACGGCGGCGACTTCGCGCCGGCGATCCGGCCGCTGGCGGCGTTCCTGCGCGAGATGTCCGACCCGGTGTTCGCGCTGGACGAGCTGGGCGATGCGAAGAACGTCGCGATCGTGGCAATCGAAGTGCGGCTGCCGGAAAACGGCGTGCGCGAGGGCGACCGGCTGGACGTGCATGTGACGTCGATCGGCGCGGCGAAGAGCCTGGCGGGGGGCCGACTGCTGCCGTGCCCACTGCAGGGGCCGTCGCGCGAGGTGAAGCTGAACTTCGCCTTTGCCTCGGGGCCCATTCATCTGCCCGACCTGGCCGTGCCGACGTTTGGCGTGATCCGCGGCGGGGCGGTGATGGAGCAGAACGTCATCCACAACTACGTCGCGCCCGGGGGTGAGCTGCCGTATTCGCACCCGTGGATCAAGCCGCAGGCGGAGTACGTGACGCTCGTCATCAACGACGAGCAGGCGAGCTGGGCGATGGCGCACACGATCGCGCAGATGATCAATGAGGACGCGGCGGCGGCCGATCAGCCGATCGCGCTGGCATTGGCCATTGATCCGAAGAACGTGCTGGTGGAAGTGCCGACGTACGACCGGCGGCAAGTTGCGGCGTTCATCGCGGGGATCGAGACGCTCGATCTGTTCCCGCCGCGCGGGGAGGCGCGGGTGTTGATCGACCGCAAGGCGGAGATGGTGGTGATCACGGGTGACGTGGAGATCCTGCCGGCGATCGTCTCCTACCGCGATCTGACGATCCACACGGGCCCGCCGCAGACGGCTGACCCGGAGGCGCCCGCGGAAACACCGGGTACGGAATCGCGCAGCGCGTGGATTCCGCTTGATCCCCAGCGGCGCGGCAAGACGAAACTGGCGGAACTGGTGCAGGCGCTGGAGCAACTGCGTGTCCCGGCGCGCGACCAGATCGAGATCGTCGAGCGGCTGCATCGCAGCGGCAAGCTGTTGGGCAAGCTGGTGGTCGAGGAGTAGGGGGGTGGCATGGAGACCATGAACCCGGCCGAGGCGGCGGCGCTGGAACAGGCGGGGACGCCGGACGCAAGAAGACTGCGCTCGCTGGCCTTGCGCGAAAAGGCGCGGGAGTTCGTCGGCCTGGCCTTCTTCGCGCCGCTGCTGAAGCAGGCGACGAATACGCCGTTCGAGGGGCGGTACGGACACGGCGGCCAGGGCGAGAAGATCTTCCGCGGGCAGTTGAACCAGGAGCTGGCGATGCGGGTCGGGCGTTCGGGCAAGTTGAAACTGGACGAGGCGATTTACAAGCGGATGTCGCGTGGGTTGCACGAGGCGGAGCCGCGGGACGGGCTGGACGTGACGGCCTGACGGGATTGGAGTCCGATGAAGAACGAACTGGAATCGCGGCTGCGCGAGCTGGCGACGCTGCTGAGCGAGATGACGCTACTGCATGAGTCGCTGCTGCATGCGACGCGGAGCAAGCTGGGCGCGATGCGCACGGCGACGACGCAGGCTGTGCAGCAGCAGGCGGCGGTGGAGCGCGACCTCGCGCGGCGGATCGCCGAGCGGGAGGGGCTGCGTCGCGCGCTGATGGACCGAATCGGGGCAGCGCTGAGCATCGAGCCGGCGCGGGCGCGGCAGTTGACGTTGAGCCAGCTTGCGCAGCGCGTGGAGGAGCCACAGCGGTCGCGTTTGCAGGTGCTGGGGGAGGGGCTGCGCCGGGTGGCGTCGGAGATCGCGCGGATCAATCGCGTCTGCGCGCTGGTGGGGCAGGAGATGCTGGCGCACTTCCGCGCCGTACACGCGGCGATCACCGAGGGGCTGGTTCCGCGCGAGGTGTACGCCCGGCCGGGGGCGGCGGTCGCCGGCAGCGCCCCGGCCGCGCTGATCGACATGAAAGGCTGACGCATGGGACTGGTCAACAATGCACTGTTCATCGGCCGCAGCGCGCTGCTCACCTATCAGAGCGCGCTGCAGGTGGTCGGCAACAACATCACCAACGCGGCAAACCCGCAGTACGTGCGGCAGAACGCGGTGCTGGGGCCGATCGCCGGCGGGCGGCTGCCCGAGGGCTGGCAGGCGGGCAACGGCGTGCAGCTTCACGAGCTGCAGCGGCGCGTGGACAACGCGCTGGAATCGCGGTTGCGCACGGCGCTGGGCGACCGGTCGTCAGTGAGCATCGAGCGCGAGACGATGGCGCGGATCGAGGCGATCGTCAACGAGCTGTCGGACACGGACCTGTCGACGCGGCTGAGCGAGTTTTTCGGCGCGTTCGGCGAGCTGCAGGCCGATCCGTCGAGCATCGCCAAGCGGCAGAATGTGGTGCTGGCGGCGAACAACCTGACGGCGGAATTGCAGCGGCAGCGGCGCGAGACGACGCTGCTGACGGACGAGATCAACGCGCGCATCATCGACCAGGCGGCGGAGGCGAACCGGCTGGCGGCGGAGATCGCGCGATTGAACATCGACATCGCTGAGAGTGAGGCGGCGCTGCCGGGCTCGGCGCACGCGATGCGCGATCGCCGCGACGCGCTGCTGCGCGATTTGAGCGAGATTGTGCACATCACGACGCGCGAGCAACCCAACGGCGTGGTCAACGTCTACGCCGGCAACGACATGCTGATCCATTACGGCACGTCACGCGGCTTTGCAACGACAACGACCGTCGAGGGCGGCATCCAGCGCGTGAACCTGGTCTTCGGCGACGACAGCAGCCAGATCGAGCTGCGCGGCGGGTCGATCCTGGGCCTGATCACCTCGCGCGAGCAGCACGTCACTTCGCACGTCAGCGGGCTGGACGAGATGTCGGCGGCGCTGATCCATGAGCTGAACGTCGTGCACTCGGGCGGACGCGGGCTTGTCGGCTATCAGGCCGTGACGGGCACGTACCTGGTAAGCGATCCATCGCTCTCTCTGGCCGATCCGAACAACGGACTCGTCTGGCCGGTGGTCAATGGGTCGTTCCAGCTCAAGGTGCGCGACGCCTCGGGCACGGAAACGACGACGGAGATCCGTGTGCGGGTCGGCGTGGGCGGATCGCCGGACACGACGGTCAACGACCTGCTCGCGGCGTTGGACGCGGTACCGAATGTCGACGCCTCGCTGACGCCGGACGGCCGGCTGCGCATTACGGCGCTGAACGGCGCGACGTTCTCCTTCGCTGAGGACACGTCGCAGGTGCTCGCGGCACTGGGCGTGAACACATTCTTTGGCGGGCGCGACGCTTCGGACATCGCGGTGAACGCGACGACGGCCGCGGACGTGCGGCTGATCGCGGCGTCGCTGGACGGGACGCCGGGCGACGGCTCAAACGCGGGGGCACTGGCGGGGCTGGGCAGCACGGCGTCGTCACGGCTCGGCGGACGGACGATCATGGAATACTACATCGCGCACTCGTCACAGGTGGCCGTGACGAGCGCGGCGGCCGGTGCGGCGTACGACGCCTCCGAGGTCATCGTCGGCTCATTGAATGCGCAGCGCGAGTCGCTCAGCGGCGTGAGCCTGGATGAGGAGGCGGTGCAATTGCTCAAGTTCGAGCGGGCATTTCAGGCGGCGGCGCGCTATGTCACGGTGGTCGACGGACTGATCAACGAGATGCTGAACCTCGCCCGATAGCACGGCGGCCGGGCGATGGCGGAGACCGCGAAGATGAGCGTCATGCCGATCCAGCTTTCGCGCGTGAGCTTCAACCAGCGGACGATGTCGCTGATCGACCAGATGCGGCGCGACAGCGTGCAACTGCTCGAAAGCCAGTCGCGTCTGGCGACGGGACGACGGCTGCTGCGGCCGAGCGACCACCCGATTGACGCCTCGGTGGCGCTGCGCCTCGATGCGCAGCTCGCTGTCAAGAACCAGATTTCGCGCACGCTGCAGTTCGCCGGCAACTTCGTATCGGCGACGGACGCGGCAATGACGGAAATCTCGGACATGCTCAACCAGGCGCGGGCGCTGGCGCTGGAGACAGTCGGCTCGACGTCGGACCAGACGCAGCGCGACGCGGCCGCACAAACCATCAACTCGATCATCAACGAAATGCTGATCATCGGCAATCGCAAGCTGCTCGATCTGCCGATGTTCGCCGGGCGCGAGACGGAGAGCGTGCCGTTCCGCGAGATCAGCGGCGGCATTCTCTACACGGGCGACACGGGCGACCTGCGGGCGCGGGCAAGCGACATTCAGGAGCTGCCGTTCAACCTGACGGGCGATGCGCTGTACGGCGCGCTGTCGAGCGAGGTCATTGGCTTCGCCGATCTCGACCCGGCGCTGACGGGTACGACGCGGCTGGCAGATCTGAACGGCGCGCGCGGGCTGGGCGTATCGGCCGGGATCATCCGCATCGTCGACTCGTCGGGGCCGAACACGTGGGACGTCGATCTGTCGGCGGCGCACAACGTGCAGGACGTGATCGACCTGATCGCTGACGCGACGGGCGGCGTGGTAACGGCGGCGATCAGCGGCGGCGCGCTGACGCTCAGCGGGCCCGCGGACCTGACGGTGCTTGACGTGGCGGGGGGGACGACGGCCGCCGATCTGGGCATCGTGCAGACGACTCCCCTCGCGTCGCCGATCAACGGCGCCGACGTCGATCCGCGGCTGACGCTGACGACCACGCTCGCGTCGCTGAACGGCGGTGCGGGGCTGACGCTCACCGATCCGCTGCGCATCACGAACGGCCCGCACAGCGCCACCGTCGATCTCAGCGGGGCGCAGACGATCGAGGACGTGCTCAATGCGCTGAACAACGCGGGCGTCTATGT
>CAZNDQ010000052.1:0-13447 GCA_964571825.1 uncultured Planctomycetales bacterium
AACGCAGTGCAGGACGGCGTCGGGAACAATGACTTTCCGATCGAGGTGGTCGAGTTCACCAACCCGGGTTCGCCGAACAACACGCCGCAGGTTTCGGTGATTGTAGCGCCGACGTTCACGGCCAGTTTCGACGTGACGCTGGAGCTGTTCGTCGAGGTTGTCGGCGCGGTGGATCCGGGCGTGGTGACGGTGAACCGGGTTCGGGCAGAGGACAGCATCGTCGGGCACGCGATCGCGCCCGGTGTGGTCGCGGTGTCGACGGTGAACTGGGACGATCCGGGCCTCGACACGATCGCGCCGTACAGCGGTCGGGGTCCGGCGACGACGGGGATCGGCGTCGGGGCGGGCTTGACGATGCGTTCGGTGCCGCTGCTGGCGGCGGTGGACAAAGTCTCGGTAAGCGCGGCGGGCGGATTTCCCAGCAATCAGTTCAGGGGGACTGGGTCGGCCGCAGCGCACGTGGCGGGCATTGCGGCGATTCTCAAGAGCAAGGATCCGCGGCTGACGTCGGCGCAGATGCGGGCGGTGCTGCAGGCGGGGGCGGTGCATCCGACGCTACCGGCCGGACAGCGGGACGAGCTGCTCGGCTACGGCATACTGGACGCGGCGGAGGCGGCGGCGCTGGTGACGGACTGCACGGCCGACGACGACATGGACGGCGTGCTGAACTGCGACGACGGCTGTCCGAACAACCCGCTGCGGATCGCGCCGGGCCCGTGCGTCAACGACTTCGACGCGAACAATGGACCGGGGTGCGTGGGCAATCCGGCGAATGATTCGATCGACACGGACATGGACGCAACGATCGATTGCCTCGATGGCTGTCCGAACAACCCGCAGCGTACGGCGCCGGGCCCGTGCATCAACACGTCGGACGCGAACAACGGGCCGGGGTGCGTGGGCAACCCGGCCGGCGACAGTTTTGACGGCGACGCGGACGGGAGGATCGAGTGCCTCGACAACTGTCCGGGGGTGTTCAACCCCGGGCAGAACGACAACGACATGGATGGTCTCGGTGACGCCTGTGACAACTGCCCGGCCAATGCGAATCCGACGCAGACGGATGCGGACATGGACGGTGTGGGCGACGCCTGCGACGAATGCACGGACTCGGACATGGACGGCTTTGGCGATCCGGAGTTCGAGAACGCGCCGTCGACGACCTGTACGACCGATCTGTGTCCGAGCGATCCGGGCAAGAGTCAGCCGGGGATCTGCGGTTGTGGCGTGGCAGATACGGACATGGACGGCGACGGCACGGTGGATTGTTTCGATCTATGTCCGAACGATTCGAGCAAGACGGCGCCGGGCGTGTGCGGCTGTAACGCGGCGGCGGGCGCGGAACTCGACCCCGACATGGACGGCACGCCGACCTGCATTGACGACTGCCCGAACAACGCGCTGCGAACGACGTTCGGTCCGTGCGGGGACGGGTGTACGGGCGCGCCGGGATCGGATGAGGCCGGGGAGGGCGACGCGGACGGGGACGACACGATCGACTGTCTCGATGGTTGCCCGAACGATGCGAACAAGACGGCGCCGGGCGTGTGCGGCTGCGGCGAGGTGGACGACCTGACCGACAGCGACATGGACTTCGTGCCGGACTGCTTCGATGCGTGTCCCGCTGATCCGCACAAGTTCTTCAGCGTGGGCATCTGCGGGTGCGGCGTGCTGGACACGGATATGGACATGGACGGCGTGCCGTCGTGCAACGGGACGTTTGACCTGTGCGACAACGACGCGAACAAGCTGGCGCCGGGCGCGTGCGGTTGCGGCGTAGCCGACACGGACAGCGACGGGGACGGCGTGGCGGACTGCAACGACGGCTGCCCGAACGATGTGGCGAAGGTGGTTCCAGGGGTGTGCGGCTGCGGCGTGGCGGAGAACGTCGGTGACGCGGACGGCGACGGGACAGTGAACTGTCTGGACGGGTGTCCGAACGATCCGGGCAAGACGTCGCCGGGCGCCTGCGGCTGCGGAACGCCGGACACCGACAGCGACGGAGATGGGACGCCCAACTGCAACGATGCCTGTCCGAGTGATCCGAATAAGCTCGCGCCGGGCGCGTGCGGATGCGGCACGTCCGACGTCGACAGCGACGGGGAGGGGATTCCCGATTGCTTTGACAATTGCCCGAGCGTGCCGAATCCGGACCAGGCGGACAGCGACGGGAACGGCGTCGGTGATGCGTGCCAGAGCGAATCTCCCGGGGCGACGCAGCCGGGCATGTGCGGATTTGGCGCGGCCAATGCCAGCCTGATGAGCCTGGCGATGCTGGGTCTGGTACGGATTTTGATTCGGCGGCGGGGCGGGCGGCGCTCATTTTCTCGTTGACCGGCGCCGCGGCGAGTTGTTAAATGGAGATTGGGTCGTCCGACCGTCGCGGCACGCGCCGAGGGGGCGCTGGAGGCGGAATGAAGCAACGCACCGATTCCAGACATGCGGAGCACGGCTCCGGCATCGGTATTCGCTTCAATCTTCCCGGCGGAATTGTATTCATTTCGATCAATGCCACATCCAATGGTTCGTCCGTACAGCCTGGCTTGCGGGCGATTCTCGATTTCGACGCCCGTAAGGAGGTAAGAGGATGAATTGTTGCACTCGCGGATTCGTGGTAACGGGTCTGTTCTGGGCGGTCTGCACATCGGCGGCCCTGGCGGACGGGCTTTCGCGCCGGATCGAGCGCTTGCAGGCGGACGCACCGCTGGCGCAGGTGCGTCTGGAGCAGGGTCGGGTGACGCAGATTTACGGGGGTCCGATTGCAACGGGAGAGAGTGCGGCGGCGACGCGCGACCGCTTCCTGCAGCGGCATGTCGAGCTGTTCGGAGTGGGCGTGGAGCAGTTGCAGGCGGACGCGGTGGTCGGGCTGATGGACGGGAAGTTTACATTGTTTGCCTTCCGGCAGGAGGTCGACGGGATTCCGGTGTACGACCGCTGGCTGAAGCTGGTGGTGCGTAACGGGGCGGACTATCCGCTGGTGCTGGCGAATTCGTCGCTGATCAGCGTGGGGGAGGCGGCGCCGGTGGCGTTGCTGACAGCCGGTGAGGCGATGCAGGCGGCCGCGGCGGCGGAGCCGACGGCGCTGAACATCGAGGAGCCGACGCTGGTGTATTACCCGGTGCGCGACGACGAGGGGTTCGAGGCGCAGGTTCGGCTGGCGTGGCGGGTGTTTGCGGACAACGGCGGGGTGGGCGAGTTCGACCGCTGGCAGTTCTTCATCGACGCGCTGGACGGGTCGGTCCTGGCGCGCGAGGCGGGCATTTATCACACGGACATCAGCGGGACGGTGAACGGTTTCCAGAGTCTGCCGCCGTTTCCGGATCAGCCGAACAACGCACCGCAGTCGCTGCCGGTGTACGGCGCGCGGGTGCGCGTAGTCGGCGGCAACACGACGTCGACGGCGGAGGACGGGACGTTCCTGCTGCCGCACGCGGGCACGACGGCGGTGTCGGTCGAGGTCGATCTGGTCGGGCCGTGGTCGACGATCACGAACCTGGGCAGCGGCGGGCTGCTGGCGGGATCGCAGCTGGTGACGCCGCCGGGTCCGGCGAACTTCGTGCTCAACCCGATCCCGTCGGAGTTCCTCACCTCACAACTCAATGCGCTGACGGGCGTGACCAAGGTCCATGATTTCGTCAAGGGTCTCGCGCCGCAGGTTTCGTTCTACGACATCTCGATGCCGACGCGGGTGAACAGCACGGAGCTGACGTGCAATGCGTATTACACGCTGGGGAACCCGACGTTGAACTTCATGCGGAACGCTTCGGGCTGTCCGAACAGCGCGTATGCGGGGGTGATCTATCACGAATACGGGCATTTCGTCGTTGATTTCGCGCCGGGCGGACCGGACACGAGCGACTATCACGAGGGGATGTCGGACGTGCTCTCGACGCTGCTGCAGAACGATCCGTGCCTGGGGCACGATTTCTTCGGGCAGGGGACGGGGTGCCTGCGGAACGTGCAGACGACGACGCAGCAGTATCCGTGTTCGGGGGGCGGTCACACGTGCGGGCAGGTGATCGCGGGCGGCTTCTGGGACGTGCGGAGCAACCTGATCAACTCGCTCGGGGCGACGGCCGGCCTGGCGCGGGCGCGCGAGCTGTACATGGGTCAGATTCTGACCGGCAATCACCAGGTGAATCCGAGCGTGACGGTCGATCTGCTGGTGCTTGACGACGATGATGCGACGATTGAGAACGGCACGCCGAACCTGGGCGCGATCTGCGACGGGATGGCGATGCACAATCTGGACTGTCCGGCGTTCGCGCCGATCGGCTTTGTCTATCCGGACGGGCGCCCGGCGACAACGGGTCCGAACGCGGCGGCGACCATTCCGGTGGACGTCGTGCCGCTGGCGGGTACGCCGGTGGCGGGCACGGGGCAACTGCATTACTCGCTGGACGGCGGGTCGTTCGTCACGGTGGCGTTGAACGAGTTGACGCCGAACGAATATGAGGCGGTGCTGCCGGCGGCGCCGTGTGACAGCGTCTACCGCTGGTACGTCAGCGCCGAGGCCGTCGGCGAGGGAACGATCGTTAATCCGATCGGTGCGCCGGGCGTGGCGTACACGACGGTGGTGGCGACGGGATCGAACATCGACCTGTCGGACGATTTCGAGACGGACATGGGCTGGACGGTGACCAACAGCGGGCTGACGGACGGGCCGTGGGAGCGGGCCATCCCCGCCGGAGGCGGTGTGCGCGGCGACCCGCCGACGGACTATGACGGGTCGGGGCGGTGCTACGTGACGGACAACGCGGCGGGCAACTCGGACGTGGACGGCGGCTCGACGACGCTCACGTCGCCGGCGATCGATGTGTCGGCACTGTCCAATCCGGTGGTGTCGTATGCCCGGTGGTATACGAACAACGTCGGGGACAATCCGGGGACGGACTTCTGGGTGGTGCAGATCTCGTCGGATGGCGTGACTTGGGTCGACCTGGAGCGCACGACGGAGACGATCGCGGCGTGGGTTGTGCGCGAATTTCTCGTCAGCGACTACGTTTCGACGGCGGGGACGATCCGGGTGCGCTTCATCGCCTCGGACCCGAATCCTGGTGCGATCGTCGAAGCGGGCGTGGACGCGTTTGAGGTGCGCTCGTTCGAGTGCGTGGCGGTGCAGGACTGCTGCGGCGACCTGGACGGCAGCGGGCAGATCGACCTGGGAGACTTTGCGACTTTTTCGGTCTGCTTCGGAGCGCCCCGGCCGCCGTCGTGCAGCGAAGCGGAATACGAGTGCGCGGACGTGGACGGGAACGGGGTGGTGGACCTCGGGGACTTCGCCACGTTCTCGGTGCGCTTCGGCTCGGCGCCGTCTTGTAACGAATAGTCGGGCGGTGGACCGGTTGTCTGCGGGCGGTTGCCCGCGGCGACGGGCGTCTGCCGGATGATTCTGGAGGGTCGTGCACGCTTGCCGGTGTACGACCCTCCCGCTGTTTTCGGTCGGCGCGAGCATCGGCGCGATACGGCGCCGGCGAGGGCTTTTCAAGCGCCGGTGCGGATGCTAAGGTGTCGTCAGGCCGGTCGGGCCGCGCGGTGGCCCGTCGGCGGCGGCGCGAGACGCGCCTGCCCGCCGGTCGGCCTTGATTCAACGGGGCGATTGTTACATTTCGTCAGCGGCGGGACGAGCCGAGATGAAGCGACATTCATTACTCCGGCCGGGTTGCGGGCTGTTGAAGGCGACGGCCGCGGCGTGGCTGCTCTGCGCCGGTTCGGGATGTGCGGGGCTGAAGGGCCTGCAATCCGATCAGCACGTGGCGCGCGGGGACTCCCTGCTGGCGGCGCGGGACTATCAGGCGGCGCTGGCGGAGTTTCAGGCGGCGGTGGACCTCAGCCCGAAGCTGGCGTATGCGCACGCGCAGATCGGTTCGATTCATCGGGAGAGCGGAGAATACGAACTGGCGGCGAGTGCGTATGCCAATGCGGTGCAGTACGAGCCGGAGAACTTCAACTATGCGCTCAATCTCGGGCAGCTCTATCACCTGCTGGGCAGGCTGAATGACGCGATTCGGGCGTATCTGCACGCCTGTGACCTGAGGCCCGACGACTTTTCGGCGCACAACGATCTGGGCGTCTGTTATCACCAGAACGGCGAGCTGGAGCAGGCGGCGCGGTATTACCGCAAGGCGCTGGACATCCGCGCGGACGACGCATTCGTGCTGAGCAACCTCGGCGCGGTGTTTGACGCGCAGGGGAAGTATTACGACGCGATCCGTTCGTACAAGGAGTCGCTGGAGATCGACAACAAGCAGCCGATGGTGCTGGTCAATCTCGGCACGACCTACCTGAAGCAGGATCGCGTGGACATCGCGATGAACAGCTTCCTCGCGGCGCTGGAGATCTCGCCGGGGATGGCGGAAGCGAACGAGCGGCTGGGGTATTGCCTGTTTCTCAAGCGGCGCTACGACGAGGCGCAGTCGCGCTATGAGGAGGCGATCCGGCAAAGCGACGGGTTGGCCGGGGCGCACGCCGGGCTGGGCGTAGTGCTGATGGCAAAGTACCTGAACGACACGGGCAATATGTCGCTGCGGCGTCGTGCGGTGGAGGCCTGGCACCGGTCGCTGGAGATCGATCCGAATCAGCCGCGGCTGCACAAGCTGATCGAGAAGTACCGCATCCGCCCGCTGGCGGCGGGTCAGGTGTTCGTCGGCGACGAATAGGCCGGCCGCGCGCCGGCTGCACATTGTGGCCGCGCGGCGCGAGCCGCCCGCCCCCTTCACTCCTTTCCGTGAACCCGCAGGAGAGCGGACCATGTCGCATCGCGAGCGTCGATTCGAGCTGCGCGAGGCGGTGCTGTTCGAGGATGCGCACCTGCTGGTGCTGGACAAGCCCGCGGGGCTGGCGGTGATCCCCGGTCGCGGGCGGGAGGCTTCGGTGATGGGGCTGCTGCGGCGCGACGCGGCGCGCGGCGATCCGCGCGTCGTACATCGGCTGGATGCGGAGACGAGCGGGGTGCTGCTGATTGCGCTGGGGATCGAGGCACAGCGTGCGCTGGTCCGGCAGTTCGCGGGGCGGGGGGTGGAGAAGACGTATTTGGCGATTGTGCGCGGACGGCCGGGGGCGGAGCGGGGAGTGATCGACCGGCCGATCGGGGTGGACGTGCAGCGGCCGGACCGGATGCGCATCGGCGGGCGCGGGAGCAAGGCGGCGGTGACGGAGTGGGAGCTGCTGGAGTCGTGGGCGGGGCTGTCGCTGTTGCGCTGCCGGCCGCGAACCGGGCGGACGCACCAGATCCGCGTGCACCTTGCGCACGCTGGGATGCCGCTGGCGGTTGATGCGCTGTACGGCAGCGGCGAGGGGCTGTGGCTGTCGCGGCTGAAGGCGGACTATTACGCCTCGCGGCGGCACGAGGAGCACGCGCTGATCGGGCGGCTGACGCTGCACGCGGCGTCGCTGCGGTTTGCGCATCCGGCGGACGGGCGGGAGGTTTTTGCAGAGGCGCCGCCGCCGAAGGACTTTCGCGCGACGCTGAATCAGCTACGCAAGTTGGCGTGATGAGCGGGGCCGGTAGGGTCGAAGCGCCGCCGCCGAAGGGCTTTCTCGCTGCGTTGAACGGGTTGCGCAAGCTCGGCTGATGCGCCGGCAAGTCAGGTGGTCGGCTCACTCTCTGCGGCGCGGCGCTGGGCGGGCGTGAGCAGGCGGGCGAGGCGCGTGCGCAGCTCGTCGAAGAGGTCGCCGACGGGCACGTCGAGCTGGACCATCTCCTCCAATAGTGTCTGTTGCGTTTCGGTACTGGCGTCCTGCATGCGCTGCTGGATCCGGGCGTAGTCTTCGGCGCGGCGAAGGCGGTAGGCCTCGGCGCGGGTGCGGACATCCTGGAGGATGGCCCAGGCGGTGGTGCTCTGCGCCTCGTCGAAGCGGTGGCGCGAGATGAAGTCGCGGACGAACTGTTCCCACTGGTCAATCTGGGTGCGGGCCTGTTCGACGGGTGTGAGTTCGGAGGCCGCGGTCTCCTGTTCGGCGGCGAGGCGGCGGGCGGCCTCAGCCTCGGCCTCGCGGCGCTGGCGGCGCTGCCAGCGCGGTTCGTCCCAGAGGTCGCGCTGGGTGAAATGGCCGTCGCGCCAGTTGGAGAGCTTCTGCTGAAAGAGTTCCATGCCGACGTTCATCTTGGCGACGTCGGCGTCGAACTGCATTTTCTGCTGGGGGCCGAGGGTCTCGCGGAACTCGGCCTGCGCGGCGCGGAGTTCCTCCTTGGTCGAATCGAAGACGCGCAGGGCGCGCTCCGCCCAGGCGCGGACCTCGGCCGAGTCGGGCGGCTCGGGAGCAAGGCGGCGTTCGAGGAATTCGTTGAGGACGGGCTGAAGTTCGTGGCGGTTGCGCTCCATCCAGGCGGGCCAGCGGCGGAGCATCATCTCCTCAAGGCGCGCGGCCTGGTCGTCGGTGAGCTTGTAGTCGTGGACGATCTGGTCGGTCCAGCGGAGCAGGGTGTGCTCGGTCATGCGGCGCGAGGGCCAGAAGCCCTCGGGCGGCGGCTGAACGGTGTCGGGCGAATCGGCGGGAGGGGTCTGGGCGTGCGCCGGGGGCGCCACGAACGCACTAAGCATCAGCAGAACGATCAAACCGTACTTCATGCTATCGAGCCTCGGTCAGGTGGTCGGCGCGGTTTGTCCCACATTGCGATTTTGCCGGGGCGTTCAGATTGCGCCGGAGCGGTCCCCGCGCCAAGCCGCAACATTGTACAGGCGAACGGCGTGGGTGGTCTCGGCCTACGCGGGGCAAACCGCACCGGCCAGCGGCGCACCCGCCATATCAGCGTAGGAGGGGCGGTTGCGGAACGGCCGCGGCCTGGGGAGCCAGGGTGGCCACGGGGTGGTGGCGGCGCCGGCGACAGGACCCTGGCCGATTGGTCGATAAGACGCAGGGGGCTGCGCCGGGCCGGCGCGGTCCTGCGCCGGTTTCCTGTCGCCTCGGAGTCGCCGCCCATGCGAATCACGGTCTACCTTCCCTGTTACAACGGTGCACAGCACCTGGCGGCGACGCTGGCGGGTGTGCGCGGGCAGACGCGCCCGGCCGACGAGGTCATTGTCGTGGACGACGGCTCAACGGATGGGAGCGGGGAGATTGCGCGGGCGCACGGTGCGCGGGTGATTGCGCACCGGCTTAATCGCGGGATCGCGGCGGCGCGGAACACCGCGTGGCGCGAGGCGCGCGGCGACGTAATCGTCGGGCTGGACGTGGACGCGATTCCGGCGCCGGACTACCTGGAGCGCATTCAGGATACGTTTGCGCTGCGGCCAGAGCTGGCTGGGCTGTGCGGGCGGCTGGCGGAGGCGCACAGCGTGCTGCTGCCGGACCGCTGGCGGCAGGTGCACATGGCACAGCACCACGGGGCGGCGCGGATGGACCGGCCGCGCATCTGCTTCGGCGCGGTGAGTGCGTTTCGACGCGGCGCGATCGAGCAGGTCGGCGGCTGGAATGAGCGATACCGCACGAATCACGAGGACGTCGACTTCACGTGGCGGCTGCACGAGGCGGGGCTGCATACTGCGTACGAACCGGAGGTGATCGCGCGGCATCAGCGGCGCGACACGGCGGCGAGCGTGCTCAGCGGGTTCTGGAGCTGGTTCGCGCCGCACGGGCGCGATGAAGGGCATTTCCGCTCGTGGGAGGCGCTGCTCGAACAGCGCGTGGGGCCGGTGACATGGGGGATACACCGGCACCGGCGGCGGCAGGATATCGAGCAGAGCCGGGAACATTTGCTGGGGCTGACGTTTCTGCTGCCGTGGTGGATGACGCTGCACGATCTGGCGGAGCTGGGGGGCGGAGCGGGCACGTCGTGGGCGCTGGTGGCGCGGCTGCCGGCGCTGATCGAGGAGCGCGGCGGAACGGATTACGTGGCGGGTACGGCCGCGCGGCTGCTTGAAGTGCAAGTCGAGCGATTGTTTGGCGCCGACGCGGCGGACGGTGGCGGCGTGCACGAGCCGTTCGTCGCACGGTACCTGGAGACGGCGCGGGGCGAGATGGCGTGGGAGCGGAGCGAGTGGGCGAAGATCGAGTTTTCGCTGCGGCGGCTGGAGCGGGAGCAGGAACTGGAGGCGGATTGGCGTGGCGGCGGTCGGGTGTTGTTGGCGAACCCGCCGTGGCACACGGCGGAGAGGCAGGGCGTCATTGCCGGGTCGCGGTGGTCGTTCTCAATGGACCGGCGCGGCGATTCGCCGGTTCCGCGCTATGTGCCATTTCCGTTTTTCCTGGCGCAGGCGGCGCATCTGTTGTGTGAGCATCGGGTGCCGAACGCGATCGTCGACGCGATCGCGGAGGGGCTGACGTACGACGAGTTTCACGAGCGTGTACGAGGGTATGCGCCGCGTGCGGTCGTATTGGAGACGTCGGCGGCGTCGTTCGAGAACGACCGGAAAACGTGGCAGCGGCTGCGGGCGGAACTGCCGGGGGCGCGGATCGTGCTTTGTGGGCCGCACGCGACGGCGCGGCAGGCGGAGATTCTGCAATCTGTGCCAGAGGTTGATCTGGTGCTGATCGGGGAATACGAGAAGACGCTGCTGGACGCGGCGCCGCACCTGACGGCGGAGAGAGCGGGCAGCGCGGGCGTGGTGCCGGCGGCGCTGCGCGAGATTAAGGGGCTGGCGTTTCGGGGCGAGCGCGGGCTCGTGCATACGGGGCGGCCGGCGCCGGTGCCGTTCGACGAGGTGGGGACGCCGGACCGGCTGCGGCTGCCGTTGTACAACTACCGCGATCGCTTCGGCGGGCTGGCCGAGCCGATGGCGCAGCTCATGGCGACGCGCGGCTGTCCGTACGAATGCAGCTTCTGCCAGTGGCCGCAGGTGTTCTACGAACGGCGGACGATCCAGCGGCGGTCGGTGGAGCGGGTGTTCGCGGAAGTGCGCGAGCTGGTGACGCGCTACGGCTTCCCGGCGGTCTACTTCGACGATGACATGTTCAGCCCGGGCAACGAGTGGATCGCGCGGTTCACTCAGCTCATCGGCGAGAGCGGGCTGCGGTTCGACTGGGGGATCATGAGCCGGGCGGACACATTTGGCGCCGAGCAGTGGCGGGCGATGGCGGCGGCGGGGCTACGCGCGGCCAAGTTCGGCGTCGAGTCGGGCGATCCGGGGATGGTGGAGTCGATGGGCAAGCGGCTCGACCTGGATGTGCTGCGCGCGACGGTGCGGGTCTGCCGCGAGGCGGACATCAAGGTGCATCTGACATTCACGGTGGGGCTGCCGGGGGAGAACGAGCAGACGTTGGAGAAGACGCGACGGTTGATTCTGGAGCTGCTGCCGGACACGCTGCAGATTTCGCGGGCGATGCCGCTGCCGGGGACGCGGTTCGAGGACTACGCGATCGAGACGGGGGCGCTGCGCACGCGCGACGTTTCGGCGCTGGACGGGTTCCTGCGGTCGGCGGTCGAGTATCCCGACCTGCCGGGAGCGCGGATCGACACCTTCATCCGCGAGACGTACGCGGAGTATCGCGCAGTGCAGCAGGAGCGCGCGGCCGTGTGCGTCTGATACTCATTTCAAGATCGTTCGGTTGTTGAGGTCTGCGGGAGTCCGGTTCAAACGGCGAGCGGTTCGCCGACGAGCATTTCGGCGAAGATGTCGTCAAGGCTGCGCGTGATCGACCACACCGGGTAGTCGCGCCGAAAGCGGCGCAGGTCGGAGAGATAGCAGATGTGGTCGCCCTTGCGCGGCGTATCGTGGTACGCGGTCGTCATTTTCGTGCCGAGGAGGTTTTCGACGCGGGCGATGGCTTCGAGGACGGAGATGCTGTTGTCGCGGCCGCCACCGAGGTTGTAGACAGCGGCGCAGCGCGGCGCTTGCACGAACGCCTCGAAGGCGCGGCACACATCGTGGGCGTGAATCTGATCGCGGACCTGTTTGCCCTTGTAGCCGAGGATGGTGTAGGGGCGGCTTTCGCGTGCGGCGCGGCAGAGGTAGGCGAGGAAACCGTGGAGCGGAACGCCGGCATGGCGCGGGCCGGTGAGGCAACCGCCGCGGAAGCAGACGGTCTTCATGCCGAAATACCGCCCGTATTCCTGCACGAGCAAATCGGCGGCGGCCTTGGAGGCGCCGAAGAGCGAGTGCAGCGAGGCGTCGATGCGACACGATTCGTCGATGCCGGCGACGTGCTCGGGTCGGGCGTAGTCATAGCGGGTGGCGTGCTCGACGAGGGGCAGCTCGTTTGGCGCATCGCCGTAGACCTTGTTGGTGCTCATGAAGATGAAGACAGCCTCGGGTGTGTGCTGCCGCACTGCTTCGAGGAGATTGAGCGTGCCGACGGCGTTGATGTCGAAGTCGTCGAAAGGGCGCTGCGCGGCCAGGTCGTGTGAGGGCTGGGCGGCGCAGTGAATCACGACGTCGAAGCGGTGCTGCCGGGTGAGCCGGTCGAGCGCCGCGCGGTCGCGGACGTCGAGGTCGAGGTGGACGAAGCGCGGGCAGGTCTCGCGCAGGCGGAGCATGTTGGGCGTCGTGTCACCTTCGGGGCCAAAGAAGTCGCGGCGGGCGTTGTTGTCGAGCCCGAAGACGGCCCAGCCGCGCGCCGCGAAGTGCTCGACGGCCTCGGAGCCAATCAGGCCGCTCGACCCGGTGACCAGCAGCTTCATGGGCAGGGTTCCTCTCCTCGTTTGCGCCACGGCTGTCCAGCGTTATGCATCGGAGGATCGCCCCATAACACTTCAGGGGAAACTCGCGTCGCGGCGGATTGGGGCGCGGGCCCGACTCAATCGCCCGTGCGAAACGACCGATAAGTACGGAGCGAGGGAGCACACCATGAACGTGTTGATCACCGGCGGTGCGGGATTCATCGGTTCCCATCTGGCGGATGAGTTGATCGCCCGCGGGCATCGGGTACGTGTGCTGGATGCGCTGGTGGCGCAGGTACACGGGGAGGCCGATCGTCCGGCGCCGCCGGCGTATCTGCATCCGGGCGTGGAGTTCGTTGCAGGCGACGTGCGCGACCGGGCGGCGCTGACGAACGCGCTGCGCGGCATAGACGCGGTAGCGCATCTGGCGGCGGCGGTCGGCGTCGGGCAGTCGCAGTATCAGCCGGCCCATTACACCGAAGTGAACATCGGCGGCGCCGCGCTGCTGGCGGACGTACTGATCAACGAGCGGCACAGCGTGCGCAAGACGGTGCTGACGGGGTCGATGACGGCGTACGGCGAGGGGCCGGGGTGGTGCGCAACGCACGGGGACGTGCGGCCGGCGGTCCGCACGCCGCAGGTCGTGCGCGACGGGCAGTGGGAGCCGCGCTGCCCGGTGTGCGGCGAGGCGACGGCGTCGACGGCCGTGCGGGAAGATGCGACGCTGTGCGCGGAGAACATCTACGCGCTAAGCAAGCGCGTGCAGGAGGAGTTATTGGCGCACGCGGCGCGGGTGACGGGGATTCCGCATGTGACGCTTCGGCTGTTCAACGTGTTCGGGCCGCGGCAGTCGCTGTCGAACCCGTACACGGGCGTGGCGGCGATCTTCGTCGCGCGGGTTCGCGCCGG
>CAZNDQ010000053.1:0-13273 GCA_964571825.1 uncultured Planctomycetales bacterium
TCAACGCCATCACCGTCGTGGGAGCGCGCCAGCACAACCTCAAGAACATCACAATCGAGGTCCCGCGCGGCAAGACGACGGTGTGCAGCGGCCCGTCGGGCTCTGGCAAGAGCAGCTTTGCGCTGGACACCGTCTACGCCGAGGGCCAGCGGCGCTACGTCGAGTCGCTTTCCGCCTACGCGCGGCAGTTCCTCGGGCAACTGGCCAAGCCGCGCGTCGACCACGTCTACGGGCTCTCGCCCGCCATCAGCATCGAGCAGAAATCCGCCAGCAAGTCGCCGCGCAGCACCGTCGGCACCGTAACCGAAATCCACGACTACCTGCGCGTGCTCTGGGCGCGGCTGGGTGAGCCGTACTGTCCGAAGTGCAACCTGCCGATCGGCGCGCAGACCAGCGATCAGATCGTCGAACGGATTCTGGAGCTGCCGGAGGAATCGGCACTGCTGCTGCTGGCGCCGATCGAGCGGACGGGCTCGGAAACCTGGGCGCAACTCTTCGCCCGCCAGCGCGCCAACGGCTACGTGCGCGTCCGCATCGACGGCCAGGTGCGCGGACTGGACCAGGAGATCGACATTGACCACCGGCGGCGGCACGCGGTCGAGCTGGTCATCGACCGGATCGTGCTGCGCAGCGGTCAGCGCTCGCGCATCACCGACAGTGTCGAGCAGGCACTGTCGCTCGGCGCGGGCGTGATGGTGGTTCACGTCGCAGCCGAAGACGGCGGCGGGCGCGACCTGCGCTTCTCGCAACTGCGCTCCTGCAACCAGTGCGGCACGAGCTACGAGGAGCTGACGCCGCACCACTTCAGCTTCAACGCGCGGATGGGCTGGTGCCCGGTGTGTGAGGGCCTCGGCACGCAACTCGGCGCGGCGATCCAGGCGATCGTCGCCCACCCCGGACGGACTCTGCGCGACGGCGCGATTGATTTCGGCGCGCCGCTCGCGACGAGGTCGATGCTGGCCGCCATGCTTGGCGCGGTGCTGAAATCGCTCGGCGCCGACCTCGACACGCCGTGGTTCAAGCTCTCGCCCGAGCAGCAGAGCGCGATCCTGCAGGGCACCGGCCCGCGCTGGATCGACGGCGGCACCGCTCATCCCGGCCTGCGCTTCCAATGGAAGGGCTTCTTTCCGGCGATCGACGAAGCGACCAAGGCCAACTGGCAGCACCGCCAGCGGCTCGAACATGTGGCGACCGAAGTGACCTGCCAGTCATGTCATGGCAGCCGCCTTCGCGCTGACGCGGCCGCCGTGCGGCTCAGCGGCCGCACGATGCTCGATGTCTGCTCCATGCCTCTGGCCGAGGCGCTGCAGTTCTTCGAGACGCTACGGCTCGACCAACGTGGCAAGGCCGTCGCCGGCGAGGTGCTGCACGAGGTCCGCGCGCGGCTGCGCTTCCTTGTCGACGTCGGGCTCGACTACCTGACGCTCGCCCGCACCTCGCCGTCGCTCTCCGGCGGAGAAGCGCAGCGCATTCGGCTCGCCAGCCAGATCGGCAGCGGGCTGACCGGCGTGCTCTACGTTATGGACGAGCCGACGATCGGCCTGCACCCGCGCGACAACCGGCGGCTAATCGCAGCGCTCGACCGGCTGCGAAATCTCGGCAACACACTGCTCATCGTCGAGCACGACCGCGACGTGATTGCCAGCGCGCAGCACGTGCTGGACTTCGGGCCGGGCGCGGGCTCAGGCGGGGGGACGATCACGGCCACGGGCACGCCGCAGGCGATCCAGCGAAAACGGGCATCGCTCACCGGCGCGTACCTCTCCGGCAGCAAGGCCGTGCCCGTGCCGACCAACCGCCGCGCCGTGCAGTTCAACGGCCGGGCCGCGAATGGGCGGCGCCGCAAGCAGAAGTCGGGCGACGGTCAATGCCTGTCGGTCCGCGGCGCCTGCGAACACAACCTGCGCAACATCGACGTACGGTTTCCGCTTGGGCGGTTCACCGTCGTCACCGGCGTTTCCGGCTCGGGCAAGAGCACGCTCGTCTCGGGCATTCTCTACCCGGCGCTGGCGCGGCGCGTCCACCGCGCCCGCCTCAACCCCGGCGCGCACGAGAGCGTCGACGGCGTCGAGCTGATCGACAAGGTGATCAACGTCGATCAGGAGCCGATCGGCAACTCGCCGACGAGCAATCCGGCGACATACTGCGGCGTGTTCGACGACATCCGTGAACTCTTTGCGCGGCTGCCCGATTCGCGCGTGCGCGGCTACACGGCCAAGCGGTTCAGCTTCAACCGCTCCGGCGGCCGCTGTGAGCCGTGCGAGGGCAACGGCCAGAAGTGCGTGCAGATGCACTTTTTGCCCGATGTGTGGATCGAGTGCGAGGAGTGCCGCGGCGCCCGCTACAACCGCGAAACGCTCGAAGTCCGCTTCCGCAGCAGGAACATCAGCGACGTGCTGAACATGTCCGTGGCCGAGGCGATCGAGCTGTTCGAGAGCGTGCCGCGCATCCGGCGGCGACTGGAGACGCTCGCCGACGTCGGGCTGGGCTACATCAGTCTGGGGCAGGCGGCGCCGACGCTGTCCGGCGGCGAGGCACAGCGCGTCAAGCTGGCGGCGGAGTTGGGCCGGCCCTCGACCGGACGCACGGTCTACATCCTCGACGAGCCGACCACCGGCCTGCACTTCGACGATCTGCGCAAGCTGCTCGACGTGCTGCACCGCCTCGTCGACCTCGGCAACACCGTCATCTGCATCGAGCACAACCTCGACGTGATCAAGACGGCCGACTGGGTCATCGACCTCGGGCCGGAGGCCGGTGCGCGCGGCGGAGATGTCGTCGTCGCCGGCCCGCCGGAAGCTGTGGCGGCGCACAACGGGTCGCACACCGGCGCGGCGCTGCGCGAATTGCTCGCGGCCGGCCCGCACGTCGAACGCCCCGTGTATGACCCGGCCGCGCACGCGCAGCAGATGCTCGAGCAGGCTGCGCCGCTCAAGCTCGCCAAGGAGGATGCCCAGACGCAGATGCCGTGGCAACGCGACGGCCTCCACTGGCACACCCGCGACCGCGTCGACCACGGCGGAAAGAAAATCCGCTGGTCGGGCGCCCTGCTCGTCGAGGTGTGCGGCCTGATTCAGGAGGCGGGCGAAGGCCGCTTCCGCCCGACCGACTGGAACGACCGCGCTCGCGTCGAGATCACCGCGCCGGGCACGGAGACACCCTGGTTCTTTCACGCGCTGACGGGCAACCAGTGGCACGTGGCGCTGCTCTTCCGCGTGCCGCGCGGGACATTCAGCCTCGGCGGCCTGATCAGCTCCCTGAAAATCCCGACGTTCGACGAGCGCGACGACCTGCCGGTCTACGGGCGCTGGCAGCGCGTCCGCCTGCGACGGCGGATGTACGGCCTCGACGAGGTGCAGCTCTATCTGCACGATGCGCGCGACATCCGGCCGGCCGCGCTCCGGGCGTTCATCCGCAAGGCCGTCACGGGCTATCTCAAGAAGCTAGACTCCGCGCCGCCTGACGCCGTCACCCGCCAGCCTTGGACGAGGGACGGGCGGGCGTGGCATCTCGCCCAGAAGGGTCTGACGCCGCGCGGTCGCAAGAGCTGGACGCCGCAAACGCTGATCGACCTGACCGGACGGCTCAACAAGGCCGTGCCCAGGCTGCGGCTCGACTGGAACCACAAGAGCCAGATTCGCCTGCTGCTGCCCGAGATCGAGGAGCCACTCGGCCGGCTCGTGACGTTTTCGCGGCAGGGGATCAAAGTCGAACTGCAGTGCAAGCGCGGCGCACTGACGCCCGCGCGGATCGAGGGCCTGGGCGACGCCGCCGAGCTGCGCACCGGCGCCGGCGAGACGGCGACGTTGCGCTTCGTCGTCCACGATGATGCGCCACTCGACAATCAGCGGCTGGCGGCCGTCGTGCGCGAATGCGCGGCGAGCATGGCCCGCCGGAATGGAGACTGATCGTGATGCCGGCCGGATTACTCCACGACACATCGATCAGCCGCCGCACGCGGCCCCCGGACCTGCTACGGCAGCCGCGAATGCACCTTCGCTTCGAGACGGGCGAGCTTCTCGGTCAGCGCCGCCACCGAGTGTTCGAGCCGCGCCAACCGTTCTTCCAGTTCCGCAGGGACGGGATGAGCGGGCGCGGCGACCAGCCCACCCTCCGGCGCCCTGTGCACCTGCGGCGCTTCGCTGTCCGGGTAGAGCAGGTGGCTCCAGCGCGTGGCCGATTTTCCCGGCTCCCGTTCGAGTTCCACGACCACGGGTGTCTCGCGCGAGGCGAGGTCGCGCAATACGTTGGTCACGACCTCTATCGAGTCGAGACTGGCCGACATGCGGCTCGCCCGCCCGCGCAGTTCGCCGATCGTCTGCGGCCCGCGCAGCAGCAACTCGGCGAGAACGGCCTGTTGCGGGCGGTCCCAGTTCAGCGCGGTATCGGCGAGATGGCGGAAGCGGTTCGCGCGGGCGCCCGCCGACACGTCCGCCATGCGCACGAGCGCCAGTCCCTCGAGTTCGTGCACCGCGCGGGCGACCTCGCCCTCGGTGCATTCCATGACCGGGTTGCGGTTCTGCTTCTGATTGCAGGCGGCCGTGATCGCGTTGAGCGTCATCGGGTAGTAATCGGGTTGCGAAAGCGATTTTTCGATGAGCACGCCGAAGACGCGCCGCTGCAGCGGAGTGAGCATGGGGTTCATGGTGATCTCCCGGCACAACCGGCTGTTCCGCTGACAGTGTATCGTGCGGATTCCCTGCGCCCAACGCGGCGCCGGCGGGAGCGAACTTCATGACGCAGCTCGTCACCAACCGTAGCCTGTTCCGTATCGAGTTTCCGCTCTATCGCTGCGCGCGGCCGCCGCGGATCGACGGCTCCCTCGATGATTTCCGCGAAGACTGGCTCGTGCCGCCGCTCATGGAGCTGGATGGTCAGCAGGCGTGGGGCCGCGTCTACGCGACGTGGGACGAGGGCGGCCTCTATCTCGCGTGCGCCGTCGAGGGCAAACGGCAGCCGCTGCACTGCGACCCGCGCCACTACCGCACGAGCGACAATTTGCGGCTGTGCACGGACATGCGCGACACCCGCGACATCAAGCGCGCGACGCGCTTCTGCCGGCAGTTGTTCTTCCTCCCCGTGGGCGGAGGCAAGGATCGCAACGAGGCCGTCGCCGGTGCCGTCGACGTGCCGCGGGCGCGCGAGCCGGCGCCGCCGGTCGATCCCGGCGCCATCCGCGTCGCCTCGTGCGTGCGGGCCGGGGGGTACACCATGACGGCGCACATTACCGCGGCCGGCCTTGCCGGTTTCGACCCGGCCGAGCACCGCCGTATCGGCTTCTACTACATGCTCGAGGACCGCGAACACGGTCAGCAGTTTCTGACCGTGGGCGACGACCTGAACTGGTGGTTCGATCCCAGTACCTGGGCCACGGCCGTGCTGTCGGACGCGGCCGGCGGGTAATTGGCTTTACCCCGGCCGATCGGCCGATAGAATGTCCGGTGCAACATTCGGAGTCCCAGCCATGCTCAACCGATTCTGGACTGCCATGCGTGCCCTGGCCCCGCTGACTGCGACCGTCGCCGGGTTCTCGTTCTCCGAGATCCCTGACTGGCTGGCGAGTACCGAGGTCCGCGCGCTGATGGCGCAGCTCGTGGCGCAACTCGCCATCGGCGTCACCGACGCGATCATCAACATCGCCATTGGCGCTGCGTTCGGCGTCGTTTGAGTGCTTGACCGCGCGGCCTCAGGCGGATGCCGCAATATGCGCTACGCGCCAAGCATCCCGCCGTTTTGCCGTCGCCAAGCCGCGCGCCGCGGAACCGGGCGCACCTCAAACGTCCGGTATTCACACAATCCCAATTCATGATGCGAATCCGGGTTGTATCCCGCTACGTGACCCGCTAAACTGAATGCTTCGGAGTGGGTGTTCGTTACAAAGCAGGGGAAAAGCACATGTCTCGGAAGAGTTTTCTCTTCTCCGCCAGCGTTGTCATGTGTATGGCATTTCGGTCTGCGCTCGCCGCTACACCGGGCTATGTCGAGGACTTCAACGACGACGTTCTCTTTTGGTTCAGCGGCTCATCGTTGTCACATGAAACGACCGGCGGGGTCGGCGGCGCCGGGGACGGCTGGCTGTCCGTCTCGACGAGCTTTCCGGCGAACCTCGGTGCAGCATCGAATGATCCGAACTTCCTCGGAGATCTGGTAGCAGACGGTGTCACGGGCTTCTCTTTCTGGCTACGCGATACCGGTCAGGACGACGATCTCGAGATTCACCTGGGGTTGGGCACGCCATTCAACAGCTTCTGGTTCTACACGGTCGGCTTCGCGCCGGCCGAGGATGCCTGGACTCAATACATCGTCGACTTTTCCAACCCGGCACTCTGGGTGCGTACACAGGGAACCGGGACATTCGCGGAGGCACTGGCGGCGTCGGATCGGCTGCTGTTCCGCCATGACAATGCGCCGTATGTCCACCCCCCCGATCAGATTCAGGGCGATTTCGGCCTCGACCGCATCACCGTTCTGCCCGAGCCGGGCACGCTGACGTTGCTGGTACTGGGCGGCGCGGCGCTGATTCGCCGTCGACAGGCGTAGTTGGCGGTCCACAGGATTCTGAGTTTCGGCCAGCCTGAGCGGACATCCGTTCAGGCTGTTTTCTTGCGCGCGGTCAGGCGGGTCAGCACACCGTACGTCGCTGCGCTGCGGGAACGACCAGATCCGCCAGCCGATTTGCGCCCCCGGCAATGTGTGCAATGTGATAGTCGAGCAGACCGAACGCTGCTCGGTACACGGCGGATTGGTCGTTCTCGTCAGATGTCGTCTTTTCGGCCGATGCCGATCCGTCGTACGCCGAATGAATGTGCCGGAGCAGGTTGATCGTCCGCGGCCCCACCAGGCATTTCTCGATCCGGGCGATCTCGCAGTTGCGGCAGAGCAGGCCGCCCTGGTGCGAGGAAAAGTGCCAGCCGTCACCGGAAGCGTAGCTGCGCGAGCACACGACGCAGTGGCCAAACGCGGGCAGCAAACCAATCGCGCGAAGCAGGGCAAACTGATACGAGACGACACGAACCAGCGGCTCCGCGGCCGCCCCGATTGCGTGCAGCGCCACGGTGATGGCGTCGAACACGTCGGGGAACGGGTCATCCTCTTCGGTCAGTCGCGGCGTGATTTCGGCGAGGTACTGCGCGGCATACAGCCGGCGGGCGTCGCGGCGCAGGGCCGGAAACACGGTGGTCTGCCGCCACTCGACGAGCGTGCCGAGGCGTGCGGCCGCGCCCTCGCGGCGGCTGAAGACGATCTCCCCCAGTTCCAGCAGGTCGATTCCGGCGGCGAAGCGGTTCCGCGTGCCGCGCTTGATGCCGCGCGCGATCAACCGGATCTGCCCGTGCGTGCGCCCGAACAGCACAAGCACCTGTGAGGTCTCGCTGTAGTCGTAGCGGCGGAGCGTGATGGCCTGATCGTTCTGGTAGGACATGGGAATGGTGCCGCGGCGCCCGGGCACGAACGACCGCGGCGCGGCGGGCATGCTCAGGCCTCCTGCGTCTGCTGCTGGGGTGTCGTAGCGATCCGCACTCGTTTTACACGGCGATCCTCGGCCTGCAGGATCGAGATGCGCAGGCGGCTGTGCTCGAACGACTCTCCGGTCTGGGGGATTCGTCCCAGCGTGCTGAAGATAAACCCGCCGATCGTTTCGTAGTCGTCGTTCTCTGGCAGACCCAGATCGTATTCGCTGTTCAGTTCGTCGATGCGGGTGATCGCGTCGGCCTCGATGGTATTCTCGTCGATGCGCACGACGGGGGAGGGCTCGCTCGGCTCGTATTCGTCGACGATGTCCCCGACGAGCTGCTCGATGATGTCTTCGATAGTGATGATCCCGGCAGTGCCGCCGTATTCGTCGAGTACGACCGCAATGTGAACCTTGCCTTCCTGAAACTGGTGCAGCAGGTCGCGCAGGCTCTTGGTTTCCGGGATGAAGGGCACCTTGCGGATGGTCTTGCGCAGATCGATCCGTTCGAGGTCGTTGATGTTGAGCAGGTCTTTGACATAGAGCACGCCGATGATGTGATCGATGTTCTCCTCGTAGACGGGGAATCGCGAGTGCCCCTCCTGGCGGAGCAGCGTGCGGACGGCTTCGATTCCCTGGGAGGCCTCCAGTGCCGCGATGTGCGTCCGCGGCGTCATGATCTCGCCGACCTGCATGTCGCGCAGCTCGATCACCGACTCGATCATCTCCTTCTCTTCCTCGTCGACGGCGCCGTGCCGCTCGCCCTCGCTGACGACGTCAAGGATTTCCTGCTCGAGTTGGTCCGCCGAACTCTCCGATTCCTGGCGCGGCACGCCGGCCAGCCGCCGCACGATGTCATCGACGCCGTGCATCACCGCGAGTACGGGGCGAAGCACGGCCGTCGTTGCGCGAATCACCGGAAACGTGGAGACGATGAAGATTTGCCCTGCGTGCCGCGCCCAGGCATTGGGCACGGCAACGCCGATGAGGACGATGATCAACCCGCCCGCGAGAAGCGTCACGCTCATGTGCAGCACGGGGGATCGCGCGTAGAGCGGCCGGAGGTAGTCGGAAAGCAGGACGATGAACAGGATGTTCGCCGCATGCCGAACGACGGCCGTGACCAGAATGAAGGAATGCAGACCCTGCGAAATCTGCGGAAGCCAGCGGGCGCGTCCCCGTGCTTCGAGCAGTTCGCCGACGCGATGACGGGAGAAATCGCGGTATGACAGGTTCGCCGTGCCGAAGAACGTCGAGACAATCAGCACGAGCAGACCGTACAGGAACAAGGCGCTGGACAACCAATATCTCCTCGGTGCGATGTGGCGAGCGCGGCTACAAGCTGGCCTCGCGCGATGCCGCACCCGGACGGCGCTCCCGCCGCCCGCCTCATTCTAGCGGTTCTTGCCGCTGCGCAGAATTTTCGGCGGTGGTACGCCCGTTCCGCCCGGAGGCGTACACGGCACCGAGACCGAGTTCGACCAGGATCGCGTCCTCCTCGGCGTGAAGCCTCGCTGCATCCTCGGGCGTTCGGTCGTCAAAGCCGAGCAGGTGCAACAGCGCGTGCACGACATAGAGTAGCAGTTCCGCCGCGGGCGAATGGTCTCGACCGGCCGCTTCGCGCCGGGCAGTCTCCCAGGACACGGCGATCGCTCCCTCGACGAGCTTGGACGTCGGGTCATCGCGGAGATCGAAGCTCAGGCAATCCGTCGGCCCGGCAACTCCCAGATGGTGCTGATGCAACTCGGCGATCGCGCGATCATCCAGCACGGCGATACTGACCTCGGCCGCGCCGCGCCGGTGCCGTTTCAACGTGTGGCGGACGGCGCGGCGAACAGCCTCAGCAGCCAGAGCCGGGCCGTCGGGCGGCCGGTCGTAGTGCACGTCGATGCGGAAGTCACCGTTTTCCACCAACTGCTTCGTCCGCGACAACTGTCCGACAAGTCAGCTCTGTTTCGAGATGGTCGGTAATTTGGTATCGCCTGGCGGCCCGGCATTTTCCACACGACCGGGCGGTGCGGCCGCGTCTATTGCCGCAGGCGCGATCGTGGTGGTCTCGCCGCGGGCGGCCGTCTCGGTGCGATCGTCCTTCGGATACGCCACGCGGCCGTGATAGATGCTGCACAGCACCTTCACCAGCGTCTCTTCGATGATGCGCAGTTCGTTCATCGTGATGTCGCAGCGGTCGAACTGACCGTCGTTGAGCCGCTCCATGACCAGTCGATGAACGGCGCCTTCGATCCGCGCCGGGTTTGGTTCGGGCAGGGACCGGACGGTGCCCTCCGCACCGTCGCAAAGCATCAGTATTGCCGTCTCCTTCGAGTGCGGGCGAGGCCCGGGGTAGCGGAACTCGCTCTCGGCCACATCGCGGTCGTGCCGCCCGACGGCGCGACTCGACTGCTGATCGGCTGCGACCTTGAGAAAGTACTTGACCAGCGTCGTGCCATGGTGTTCCTCAATGAACGGCCAGAGCACGCGTGGCAGGCCGTACTCGCGGGCGAGTTCGATGCCGTCTTTCACGTGGCCGCGGATGATCATCAGGCTCATCGACGGCGAAAGGCGGTCGTGGCGATTGATCCGTGCGCGCTGGTTCTCGACGAAATAGTCGGGTTTGTGCATCTTGCCGATGTCATGATAAAGCGAGCCGACCCGGGCCAGCAGCCCGTTCGAGCCGATCGCCTCTGCCGCGGCCTCGGCCATGCCGCTTACCACCAGCGAGTGGCTGTATGTCCCCGGCGCTTCCTGCGCCAGACGCCGCAGCAGCGGCTTGTTTGCGTCGCACCATTCGAGAAGCGTCATGCTCGTCGCCACGCCGAACAGGCGCTCGATCAGCGGGAGCACGCCCTGAAGCACAAACCCGGCGATGAGGATCGCCAGCCCGCTGCGCAGGGCCAGCGGCAGGACAAACTCGCGCAGGTCCTGGCGGTCGACCAGCCCGGTCGCCACCGTACAGGCGAAGCCGAATAGCGCCACCAGCAGGCCCGCCGAGACGATGCGACTCCGGGTGCGGATATCGCGCAGCAAGAGCACAGCCAGGCCGCCGGTAAGGAACATCGAGAGCATCAGCCACAGATCGGCGCGAATGACGATACAGGTGAGGGCGGCGGACGCAGCAGTAATGCCGAGCGCATAGCGCTGGTTGTAGACGATCGTTGTCAGTGCGGCGGCCATGAAAATGGCGGCGATGGCGATCTCGGGCCAGCCGCGCACGGCGAGCGCACGCGACACGAGCAGTACACCGAGCAGGAAAAGGGCCATACCGGCCCCGCGTCCCGCCTTGCGTGCGACGCGCGGTTCGTAAAGCCAGGTATATGCGCTGCAGCCGACGACAATCAGCAGGATGTAAGTGAGCGTCCCGATGCGATGGAGCAGCTCGGCGCGAAACAATTCAGGCGTGGTCGCAAGCAGCGCGAGGTAGCGCGTCTGTTCCTCGCGCAACAGATCGATGTCCGTAGCCCGGAGGATGCCGGCCTGGACGAGTACGCTGTCGGCGGCATAGGTCGTCGTGGCGGGCTCGACAGCCGCCTCCGCCTGGGCCATTCCGGCCGTCGTCGCCGCGCTGTCAAATACGTATACGGGGACGAACTCGCGGTTATCGGGATTGACCTGAATGGCGCGGACGATCGTCTGCGCGACAATCGGCTGCAGGACCGCCGGGAACTCCCATACCAGCTCCTCAGCCTTTCTCGTCACGTAGGTGGTGTCACTCGCCAGTTGCAGCAGCCCGGCATCGACGCGGCGCTCGGTGTCACCGGGGCCGCGCAGCAGGGCGACCGGCGCCGTGCGCTCGACCTGGCGGACAACGTATTCCCGCTGCAGACTGGTCATGAGCTTTCGCACGAGCTGCGTGAAACGGCCGCTGCCCTCGGCCGTGGTCATGGTCATCAGTTTGTCATACAGCTCCGGACCGGCTTCGAATCCAGCCTGCAGGATGTCGCGTGCAAACGCCTCGGGATCGTCGCGATGCTCCTTGGCAATCGTCAACAGTTGATTGAGCCTGCCGTGGATGCCGTCGAGCAGCGCCTCGTTGAGGGCGTAAACGTTGGGGCTGTTGCTGCGCGCAGCTTTGCGCCGGCGTTCGGTTTCGGTCTCGTCCTCGACGACGAACGTGACGCGTGAGGCGATGTCGCGGTCGATCCGCTGGCCGACGCGGTAGGGGATCTCGTCTGCCTCCCACTGGCTGATGAACCAGGTGCCGAGGAAGAACGCCGCCGCGATGAGCGTCGCGGGCACGACATGCGCATCTCGATAGCGCTGAAACCAGGAACGGCTGCGCGAGGCGCGGCGCCGCCGCACATCCTGTCGTCTTGGGCTCGATTTGGCCGGTAGCCTTGTCATGTCAATCGACCGTCCGCTCTGTCTGGCGCGCCCCGCCGATCACCCGAAAGCGCTCCGTCGCACCCCATGCGGGTCAAATCCGCTCATCGGTCGGGATAATCGGACGCTTCAGGCAAATAAACGCCGTATGGACCGATAAGCTGCGGGATACCATCGACCCCCGCTCAGGGGGCCTTGTGGCCGTTGTATGCCTGCACCACACGATGCACCAGCGGGTGCCGTACGATGTCGGCGTCACCCATGCGAATGATCTTCACGCCGGGAACGCCTTCGAGGCGACCGGCTGCGTCAATCAGGCCGTTGCGCTGACCAGGCGCCAGATCTACCTGTGAATCGTCGCCCGTAACAATCATCCGCGAATCGTGTCCCAGCCTGGTGAGAAACATCAGCATCTGTGAAACGGTTGTATTCTGCGCCTCGTCGAGAATCACGGCGGCGCGATTAAGCGTCCGCCCGCGCATGAACGCCAGCGGCACGACCTCAATCACGTCATTGTTCATGAACCGGCGGACTTGGTCGAACGACATCATGTCGTGCATCGCGTCAAAAAGGGGGCGCAGATACGGGTTGACCTTGGCCTGCATGTCACCCGGCAAATAGCCGAGCTTTTCACCCGCCTCGACGGCAGGTCGCACAAGCACAATCCGTTGGATCTGGCCGGCCTTGAGTCTCGCAACTGCATTGGCGACTGCAAGATACGTCTTTCCCGTTCCGGCGGGGCCGATGCAGATCACCAGATCGAATTGCCGCATCGCGTCGACATAGGCTTGTTGCCCGATCGTCTTGGGCAGGATCGGGTTCCCGCCTGCGTAGACGCTCAGTTGGTCCGCCGCCGGCATGCCCGCGTGCTGTGCAATGCGGCCCAGTAGATCGTCGACCGAGACGTTTTCGCGCGAGTTGGGTTGCTGGATGGCCCGCTGCAAGCGTTGAATCACATCCGCCGCCTGGCGTACGGCCTCTGGCTCTCCCATCAGCCGCACTGTTGAGTCACGCGCAGCGATCCGAACGCCCAACTCTTCCCGGATGCGCCGCAGATTGCAGTCCCCGGCGCCGAAGATCGCGTCGCGTGGAGCGGAATCGTCAAGCTTGATTGTCAGTTCCAACGAGTTCGCAGTCTCCTCGAAAGGGCGTCCGGCAGTCCCGCACTGGCCCGCGCAATTCTAGCCTGTCGTCGAGCCCCGGCACAATCCAAAGCCGGACGAACCTCGCCATCAGTGCAGCCAAGCGTCGCCCAGTGCGGCAAGCGCGGCGGACCGGCTGTTCAGAATAAGCAGAAACCACGCCAAGGGCGCTCCAAACAGGAGTGCGTCCAGAACATCCAATACGCCCCCAAACGTCGGTATCAATGCAGCTGAATCTTTTGCAGCCACACGTCTCTGGATTAGGGATTCGGCCAGATCACGGACTTGGCCAGCCGCGGGAAGAGCCACCCCAGCCAAGATCACCCATGGTAGGGCCGGCCATGGAACCGGACCGAGCACGTTC
>CAZNDQ010000054.1:0-527 GCA_964571825.1 uncultured Planctomycetales bacterium
AGGGGGATAACAAAGTGTGTCAACCACGCGACGGGTCGGATGCGCTATCCCGGGCGGGGGCAGCCGAATAAGCCGCGAGCAAATCGATCTTGCGCTCCCCCAGCAGCCCGTCCCAGTCAACGCCTTCGAAGACGACATGCGCTGCGGCTTCGTATCCGCGCTCGGTCCAGTGCACGTCGTCGACGAAGTGTTCCAGATCGCGCGGCAGCATCTCGTCCAGCGGCACGAAGGGAACGTCATATCCGTAGGCGACTTGCCGTGCCGTGGCGTTGAACGCCGACATCGCCGCAAACATCTGGTCAGGCGTCGGCGCCTCGCCCGCCGCGTAGATCTCGCCGTATTGCAACGTCGCGCGCTCTTCCGCCGCCATCAACGGCTTGTACAGCGACGGCTGCCCGACAAGCACGAGCCGCACATCGTGCACGAGGCAGATCTGCGCCAGGTGGCCCAGGTTTCGCCGGAACGACGGCAGGGGGGTCAGGGGGTCATGACGTCGCACGGATCACACGCGACGCCGGAGCGTTCCT
>CAZNDQ010000054.1:537-8619 GCA_964571825.1 uncultured Planctomycetales bacterium
GCGCAACTGCTGTTCGATGGCCCGAAAAAAAGCTTCCGCCGAGCGGCCGCCGCGCAGATCGGAATAGAAGTTGTCGAGAAACGGGTTGTGCACGATGCGCCGCAGAAAGCGGTCCTCCGGCCGGAAGCGGTTCGTCGCCGCGCCGAGAAAATGCCCGTAGTCGCGCCGAAACGGCCCCCGCGCCAGCACCCGCTCCGAAGCCTGATAGATGTCGTTCCACGCATGCATGACAATCAGCAGGTCGGGGTCATAGTCGCAGATGTTCGTCAAGTATTTGATCAGCGTATGCTGGCTTGTGTGCCAGCATGACCCGGCGTTGATCACCTCGATCGCGCGCTCGGGATATCGCTGCCTGAGTGCGCGTTCCAGCCGCGCCGGATAGCTTTGCTCCGCCGGAATGCGATACCCTTCGGTCGTCGAGCCGCCCATGCAGACGATGCGGAATGTCCCCGGCGGCTTGGCGAGCGCCGGCGCGCCCGGCAGCGGCGGGTCCCACTGCAAGAACGGATGCTCACGTCCGAGAAGCGGTTTGAAGACGGTCCGTGCGAGGTAGCGTTCTCGCGCCGCGACATAAACCGGCAGGGCGGCCAACACTCCTGTCAGCCCCGCCGCAATGGCCACGACACCGATCCGCCGCAGCACGTAGCCCGGCCGCGCGCGATGACGAAAAACCCACGCCGTCAATATGACTTCGGCGAGGACGACAAGCCCCAGGAACGTCGCCCACTGGACCGAATACTTGCCCAGCACAACCGCGTGCGGGCTCGTGTGCAGGAACCAGCCGGCCCCGATCACCCACGCGACCAGCGCCGGCAGCATCGCGGCCCACGTCGGCGGAATCCGCGGACCGCGCGTGTCGCTCAACGCTCGCGCCTTAGGCAACTGCACCGTGCATAGATCCGTCATGAAACGTTTCCTGATCCCTTATCAACGTCCGATCATGTGAAATCGGCAGCCCTGGCCTCGTGCTTCGGCAAAAATCTCCCCGAATCGGCGAGCCCGCTTGCATCGCCCGCGCACCGCGCCAGAATGCGCCACCAGCCGGCCCGATCGGCGTCGGGGCGGCGTGAGTCATTATGCATGGCAGTACGCTTCATTCTCGGCCGGGCCGGCACGGGCAAGACCCACCATTGCCTTGAGGCGGTCCGCGCGCGCCTGCGGCAGAATCCCGTCGACGGCCCGCGCCTGATCCTCCTCGTTCCGGAGCAGGCCGCCCTCCAGATGGAACGCCTGCTCATCGAAACGGCGGATGTCTCCGCCTTCGCCCGCTGCGAAGTGCTGAGCTTCCGCCGGCTCGCCTATCGCGTCCTGCAGGTCGCCGGTGACGCCGGCCGCGTCGAGTTGTCTGCTGTCGGCCGAATGATGGTCTTGCGACACCTTCTTCAACAGCATCAGCACGAGCTGGCCATCTATCGCCGCGTCCTGAGTGCCCCCGGCTTTGCCGGCGAACTCGCGCACTCGATCGTCGAGCTGCTCCACGAGCAGATCGCGCCGGAGCAACTCGGCGCGGCCGCGGCGCAGATCGACGGCGCTGCCGCACGCGCCAGGCTGCTGGATTTGTCCAGGGTCTACCGCGCCTATCTCGATTATCTGGGCGACCGCGCGGTGGACCCGGCGCAAGCACTCGACGCGGCGGCCGAGCGCCTCGCTGACACCGACTGGGGCACCGGGGCCGAAGTCTGGGTCGACGGCTTCGCCGGTTTCACCGCGCTGGAGACTGCGATGCTGGTGACACTTGCCCGGCGCGCCGTAACCATGCACATCGCCCTGCTCCTCGACCCGGACGACGTTGCCGACGTGGGCGACTCCGATGCCCTGTGGCGGGAGTTCGCCGCGACCGAACGCACACATGCCCGCCTGCGTCGCCTGCTCGCCGAGCACGGCGTGCCGGTCGAAGGGCCCCTCGCGCTGCGTCCGCCCGAGCCGCCGCGCTTCGCGCGAAAGGCGGCGCTCATCGCTCTCGAGCGTCATGTGCTTGCCGCCGAACCCGGCCCGCAGGTTTTTCCGGGCAGTGAGCCGCAAGTCGAGTTGTTCTCCTTCTCGAATCGCCGCGACGAGGTTGCCGCCGCCCTTACGCGCGTGCAGGACCTCGTCCGCCGCGACCACGATCCGCTGCGCTACCGCGACATCGCTCTGATCGTACGGGACCTCGCGCCTTATCATGACCTCATCGCCGCCGAGGGCGCCGAGCGCGGCATCCCCGTTTTCATCGATCGCCGCCGACCGATGACGCACCACCCCCTCGTCGAGCTGAT
Source organism: uncultured Planctomycetales bacterium (assembly GCA_964571825.1). Classification (GTDB taxonomy): domain Bacteria; phylum Planctomycetota; class Phycisphaerae; order UBA1845; genus CAZNDQ01. Next base: position 2,793 of record CAZNDQ010000054.1, read on the forward strand.
TCGGGGTCTGTGCGCAGTCCCGGCGAGCGACTTCTCTGCCGAATCGGTCCGTCTGCTCCTCAAGTCCGGGCTCCTGCCGCTCGGCGACGATGCGCTCGACGAACTGGAAAACTATCTCCTCGCCTGGGGAATCAACGGCCGCGAGTTGTGGCTCCGCCGCGAGTGGGGCTGGTGGGGCCGTCGTAGTGACCGCCCCGATGAGTTGGCTGCGCGCGAGCAGCGGATGTTGCGAAAGGTCAACGAGACGCGCCGCGCGCTCGTCCACGCGATCCGGCCCTGGCTCGACCTCTGCGGCGAGGGCGCGCGCCACACCGGCCGCGAATGGGCCGTCGGCCTCGAGCACGTCTTGCACAAACTCGACGTTCCGCGCCGCCTGGAACAGATGGCCGTTGTCGCCGAGGAGCGCGGCCGGCCCGTGACCGCACAGGAGCATCGCCAGATCTGGCCCGAGACCATGACGCTGCTCGAGGATTTCGAGCGCGGCCTCGGTGCGGCCCCGATGGGCGTCGCCGAGTTGGCGCAGGCGCTCGATGCCGGTCTGGCCGAGCTGACGCTCGGCCTGGCGCCTCCGACGCTCGACCAGGTGCTTGTCGGCGACATTGAGCGCAGCCGCCACCCGCCGCTCCGCGCAGTCCTCCTGCTCGGCATGAACGAGCGGCAGTTCCCGCGATGCGCGCAGGAACGCCCGCTGCTGGCCGACGACGACCGCGCCGCCCTCGCCCGCGCGGGTGTGATGCTGTCCGCCGTACGCGAGCAGAGCCTGGTGCAGGAGCGCTACCTTGGGTACGTCGCGCTCACCCGCGCGAGCGACTACCTCTGGCTCAGTTACCCGGCCGCCGACGAGCAGGGCCGCGAATTGTTCCCCTCGCCGCTGCTCGAAAGCGTCCGTCGCGCGGTTCCGGGAGTCGCTGAGCGGCGTGTCGACACCGGTGCCGCCGGGCGAGCAATGGTGATGATCGGCAGCGCGGCGGCGCTGGCAGGGCGCCTGGCGCTCGATTTGGGCGAGCGTCGCTCACCTGCCGCCGACGAACCTGCACGCCGAGCCGAATGGAACCTGCTCTACGAGCGCGCTCGCACGGACAAGGCGCTGCACGCTGCGCTCCGGCCTGCGCTGCGATCGCTCGTTTACGAGAACAAGTCTGAGCTTGATGCGCGGGGGCTGAAGTTGCTGGCCGTCCGCCCGCTGCGCGGCAGCGTCACGCGCCTGGAGACCTTCGCCGCGTGCCCCTTCCAGCACTATGCGCGCTATCTGCTGCGCCTCGATGAGCGCGAGGAGCATACGCTCGAGGCCCTTGAACTCGGCACTCTCGCCCACGGCGTCCTGGAACGGTTTATCGGTGAGCTGATCGACGAGCAGTGCACGCTGCACGACGCAGACTCCGCGCAGGTGCAGCAGCGTCTCGGAGAGCTTGCCGTCCGCGTCGCACGAGACCTTCATGAGGAGATTCTCCTCGGCGAGGCGCGCAACCGCTACCTCATCGAGCGCTGCTCGACGGACCTCGCACAATCGCTGCGCGGGCAGCGCGCATGGTCGCGGGCGACCCGCCTCCGACCTCGTGCCGTCGAACTGCCTTTCGGCATGCCGGAGCGCGAAGGGTCACTGCCGGCGCTGGTTATCACCACGCCAAAGGGCCGGCGGCTCGAAATCCGCGGCCTGATCGATCGTGTCGACCTGGCGGAAGTGGCTGGGGAACTGCTTGCCGTCGTCATCGACTACAAGCGCTCGCGTGAACGACGACTCGACCTGTACCGCGTGCATCACGGCCTGTCGCTGCAACTGCTGACGTACCTGCTCGTCCTGCTTGAGCACGGGCACACCTGGCTCGGCCGAGCTGTCTCGCCGATCGGCGCCTTCTACGTCAAGCTTCGCGGCGCGCCCCAACGGGTCAACCACCCGCGGGAAATCGACACCATCATCGGGGAACTCGGCGAGGAACTGGCGGACGCGGAGCAGGCCCGCGGTCTGCTCGATTATTCGCGCCTCGACGTTATCGATGCCGGCGTCGTGCCCGGCGGTCGTTCCGTCGTCGTCAGTGCCCAGTGCAAGAAGGAAACCGGTGGTCCGGCCAACCTCGAGCGCACCGACGTGGCCGATGCCGATCAGTTTCGCGCCGTCCTTGATTCCGTCCGCGCCACGATTGCCCGCCTCGGCGACGAGAGTTTCGACGGAGCGATCGACATCGCGCCCTACCGCCTCGGCACCGAGGTGCCGTGTACGTGGTGCCCTTACAGGTCCGTCTGCCGCTTCGATTACCAGCTTAACCGCGCCCGCACCCTGCGGCGCCTTTCACGCGTCGAAGTTCTCGGCGTTGAGAAGCCGGCCGCACAGGCGGAGAATCCGGCGAACAACTCCGCCCGCGCCCGAAAAAGCAAGAAAAAGGATGAACGAAGAAAGTGAGTGTCGCAATGGACCGCGCCGCCTAGATCGCCGGCGCCTCGTGCCCGCTCAGTCGCGCCGCAGTATCGGCCGGCGGAGCGTGCAGCCAAGCAAACTCCGCTGACGTCAGGGCCTCGCGCAGCGCCGCTGCCACCACCTCGTGCCCGATCGGCGTCCAGTGCTGGTCATACGTGTAGTACACCTGCACGCCGTAGTCGGCGCGGCTCCGCAGCGGCTCGGTCAGGCTGATGAAGGGAATCCCGCGCTCGTCGCAGTACTTCCGCGTCAGCAGCTCCATCACATTCAGATTGCGGATCAGCGTCCGCATGAACAGGCCCGGATCATCCGGGATGTCCCTGGTCTTGAGCGCCGCGAACGCCCGCACCTGCGCCGCAGGCAGCATGTCCGCGACCAGCGGCAGCACGACGTGCGGTGCCGACGGCGCATAAGCAACAATCAGTCTCGCGCCCGCCGCCTCGCAGACGCGCTTGATCTCGTCCAAATTCCGCTTGGCCAGCCCCCACTCCTTTTCTGCCAGAAACTCCTCCGGACCGGCAAAGTGGTACAGCAGCCGCTTCGGATCAAACGCGTAATACGCCTCCCCCTCGCTTCCCGCGATCCGCATCGGGATCCAGGAGAAGATTTCCTCCCCGCGGAACGATGCCTTGCTGTTGATCCGCCCGAGCTTGTCGCTCAGCAGGGTGTCCAGGCCGCCGGCGATACGCGAGTGCCGCAGATACTGCTTGAACAGTTTGCCCTTGTTCGGCGTCCACTCATCCGGGTTCTCGATCCATTCCGCTGCGCGGAAATCGTTCCCTTCGTAGAGCATGCAGATGACTGCGCGCGGCCGCAGCGCAATTCCGAACCGGCGCAACGAGGCCAGGTAATGGTGCGGGTCGTACCCCGACATGCCCAGGTTGCAGATCGTCAGTCCCGTCGCCGCCGCCAGCCGGTTGGTCCAGACCGCCTCGTCCGGTACATGCGAGCCCTCGGCGAACGAATCGCCCAGTACAACGACGTCGGCCGCGTCGAGATCGACCGGATTGCGAAAGCCGCGCTTGTCGGGGTGAATGTCGAATCGGAGTTCGCCAAAGCCCCGGGGCGTACTGGGATACGAGCGGTGTGCCTCCGGCTTGTCGACGAACACCTCCGGGATCGGTGCGTTGGGCGGGCGGTGATAGGCGAGTCCGTCGAGTTCATACAGCGGCGAACCCCACGGGTGCAGGATCATGTCCGTCACGATCAGCAGCGGGACGCCGACGATCAGCGAGGCCACCAGACGGAACGCCCGGCGCCGCCGCGCCGCGCCCGCCACGGACAGCAGGTGGTAGACCAGCAGCGTGACTGCCGCAACGATCAGGATGGCGGTGAAATGTCCGCGCGAATAGCGTCCGAGCAGTACGTGTTCGCCCTTGGCCACGAGCTTGGCGACGTTCGACGGCACGATCCAAACGCCGAGGTTGATCAGCAGCAGGATGGCGGCCAGCGCCAGTCGCTGTGCGGCGGGGGGTTTGGAGGTGACGGATTTCGTAGCGACCATCCCAGGTTCCGATGCGGTTCGCCGGACAATACCGGCCGCTGCCGCAAACCGTCAAGATTCGCGCCGCCCGCCATCCGCCCTCCCGCGCCGCAACCGCCGTTTCCGCCGATACATGCGACCGGGCCGCGCGTTGGCGGGCGGCGCCGGACCGACGTATACTGATTTGTTTGTGTCGTCCGCCTGGATGCACCCAGTGGGGTGCAATCGGGGAACTTGAGCAGCCGCGCTGACCGAACATGATCGACAAGAGCCTCATCCGAAATTTCAGCATCATTGCGCATATCGACCACGGCAAAAGCACGCTGGCTGATCGGCTGCTGCAAATCACCGGCGCCGTTGCCGCGCGCGAAATGCGCGAGCAGATGCTCGACGACATGGACCTCGAACGCGAGATGGGCATCACCATCAAGGCCAACCGCGCAACCGTTTTTCACGAGGTAAGCGGGCGGCGCTATATGCTCAACCTGATCGACACTCCCGGGCACGTCGATTTCAGCTACGAAGTCTCCCGCGCGCTGGCCGCGTGCGAGGGTGTGCTGCTGCTGGTCGATGCGACGCAGGGAGTCCAGGCGCAGACCGTCGCCAACGCCTACCTCGCCATCGGCGCCGACCTGGCGATCATCCCGGTCATCAACAAGGTCGATCTTCCGGCCGCGCACCCGGAGGATGTGGCGCTGGAGGTCGAGCACGTGCTGGGTATTCCCGCGGAGGACGCCGTCTTCACATCGGCCAAGAGCGGCCTCGGCGTTCCCGAGCTGATGCAGAAGATCGTCGAGAAGATTCCGCCGCCGGGCGGCGACGCCGGCGCGCCGCTCCGCGCGTTGATCTACGACGCCAAGCCCGATCCGCACCGCGGCGTGATCTGTCACGTCCGCATCAAGGAGGGTCGCGTCGCGCGCGGTGACAAGATCGACCTGATGGCGGTTGGCCGGTCGTACATCGTCACCGAACTCGGCAAGTTCCTGCCCAAGCCGACGGCGCAGCCGACACTCTCGGCGGGCGAGGTCGGCTATCTGTTCGCCGGCATCAAGACGATTCACGACGTCAATATCGGCGACACGATCACGCTGGCCTCGCGCCGCGCCGACAAGCCGTTGCCGGGCTACAAACCGCCGCAGCAGATGGTCTTCTGCGACTTCTACCCCGGGCCCGGAACCGAGGCGCCCGACCTGCGCGAGGCGATCGAATTGCTCTGGCTCAACGACAGTTCATTCTCGTTCGCGCCGTCGTCGAGCGACGCCCTCGGACTGGGGTTCCGGTGCGGTTTCCTCGGCCTGTTGCACATGAAGATCATTCAGGAACGCCTGGAGCGCGAGAGCAACATCAGCGTTGTGCAGACTGCCCCGACGGTCACCTATGAACTTGTGCTCAAGGACGGCACCGTGCAGCACATCGAATCGCCGAGCGACCTGCCCGACCCGAGCAGAATCGAGGAGCTGCGCGAGCCGATCGTCCACTGCAACATCATTCTGCCGGCCGAGAACATCGGTGCCGTGATGAAGCTCTCACAGGACCGCCGCGGCACATACCAGCGCACCGAGTACCTCTCCACCACGCGCGTCATGCTCGTCTATGACTTTCCCCTCGGAGAGATCCTCTACGACTTCTACGACAAGCTGAAGAGTCTGACCAGCGGCTATGGCACGATGGACTACGAATTCACCGGTTTCCGCGCCGACCGGCTCGTGCGCATGGACATCCTCGTCAACGGCGACCGCGTCGATGCCTTGTCGATCATCGTTCACCGCGACAAGGCGGAGGAGCGCGGCCGGCGGCTGATCTCGCGCCTGAAAAAGGAGATCGACCGCCACCAGTTTGAGATCCCCCTCCAGGCGGCCATCGGCGGCAAGATCATCGCCCGCGAGACGATCCGCGCCTATCGCAAGGACGTGACCGCCAAGTGCTACGGC
>CAZNDQ010000054.1:8629-13268 GCA_964571825.1 uncultured Planctomycetales bacterium
CCGCAAGCGCAAGCTGCTGGAAAAACAGAAGGAGGGCAAGAAACGGATGAAGCAGGTAGGCAGCGTCACGATCCCCCAGGCGGCCTTCATGGCCATCCTCGACCCGGGGGACTAGTTTGCGACCGTTGCCGCTCCGCGCCCGCGGTTGATCGACGCCGCGATCTGGGCCACCTCCTGCTCCGAGAAGGTTCCCGAGATGCGGGCCTGCCGGCTCACTTCCGATTGAATGTGCACCACGCTGACGACCTCGCCGTCGACGACGATCGCCAGCTTCCGACCGAGGTTATTTCGCGTCATACGGCTCATGATCCCCGACCCGACGCGGGTGAACAGCACGTCCACCGCCGGCTGGCCCAGCTCGTCCGCGACGACGGATGCCGACTCGACGTGCCGGCCGTTCAGCATCGCCGGAATTGCGAGATAGACGTCCCGTCCCTCGACGTCGACCGCGCGCTCCCGCCGTTCCCCCGGCTCGTCATACGCCAGGTGAATCCCCAGTCCCGTCGCGTCGGCTTGCACAAGCTTTTCGCCCGCCGCTGCCGATGTCGTTGCCACGCTGCGCCCCGCTGGTGTTGCCGCGCACCCCGTCAGCACCACCAGCGCCCCGTACATCCCCAGCCGCCTGGCCATCAGCGATACCTCCTTTGAATGGCCGAAGGCTACCGCGCGCGATTGGCGTCGCCAATCCCTCCGCGCCGCTTGCTCGCCGGTCGCGTCGCCGCGACACTGCCGCCGCGTACATCCGCGCCCCCGGCGGAGGCAACGTGATCGTGCCCGATCCCAGCTCACCGATGGCCCCCGCGCCGCGCACGCCTCGCGCGCCGTCGCGAATTGCGCTGGCGCTCCTCGGCGCGATCATCGTCCTCTACGCCCTCCTGGCGGTCTCCAGCCTGCAGCAGAAATCAGTCACCATTGACGAGTTCGCCCATCTCCCGGTCGGGTACAACCTCCTCCGCACGGGCGACTTTGATTACTGCGCGCTCAACCCGCCGCTGCTCAACGTCCTGAGCGCACTGCCCCTGCTCGCCCTCGACCTCGGCCCCGGCGAGCCGCCGCAATTCTCCTATTCCGACGACTCCCATTCCTTCTGGAACAACGGATACCTGTTCATGCAGCGCTATGGACCGCGTTACCACGCTCTCTTTGTTCGTGCGCGCTGCGTTACCGTCGCCCTCGTCGCTGCTCTTGCGGTCCTGCTCTTTTTCTGGGCGCGCCATCTCGCCCCACGCCGTCGCGACGTCGCCGGCCTGTTCGCCGCAGCGCTCGTAATCCTCTCGCCGAACACGCTTGCCCACGCGCGCCTTGTCACCACGGACGCGGGCGCAGCGGCCTTCATTGCCCTCGCGCTGTTCGCGGTTCACCGTTTTCTCCAACGTCCGACGATTGCCCTCATGCTTTTCAGCGGCGCCACCCTCGGTCTTGCCCAGCTCACCAAGTTCCACGCACTGCTCCTCTACCCTGCGTTCTTCGTGCTCGCGGTGCACTGTGCTCGCCGCGCGCCTGCCACCGGCCGCCGCCGACTTGCCCTCAGGACCGTACTCGCGCTGCTCATCAGTCTCGTCGTCGTCAACGCGGGCTACCTCTTCCGCGGAACGGGTACGCGTCTCAGCGCTTTCGAGTTCTCCAGCGGCGCCCTCCGCATCGCCCAGGCCGCGCTGCCCAGCGCGACGCCGATGCCGCTGCCCGCTGCGTATCTCCGCGCGCTCGACACGCAGCTTGCCGACACGACCGTCGGCGACCCCTCCTACCTACTTGGCCGCACGATCACAGGCGGCCGCTGGGATTACTTCCTGATCCTCCTTGCACTCAAGACGCCGCTCCCCATGCTCCTCCTGTTCTCCGCCGCCATCGTCATGGCCCTGCGCCGCCGAGGCTGGAGCGACCTTACAACCCAGCTCCTGCTTCTCTACCCGCTGCTACTACTGCTCGTCCTATCGTTCGGCAGCAACAAGCAGCTCGGCTTGCGCATGCTTTTGCCGGCCGCGCCGCTCGTCTGGCTTTGGGTCGCTGTGACCCTCGCCCAATCCGGCTGGCCGCGCATCGTCAAACCCGCGCTCGCCGCGCTGCTCCTCTGGACGGCTGCCGAAACACTCTTCGCCTGGCCCAACTACCTTCCTTATTTCAATCAGGCCGCCGGCGGCCCGGCCAATGGTCACCGGCTCGCCGCCGACTCCAACGTCGATTGGGGACAGGACCTTCCCGCGCTTGCCCGCTACCTGCGCGAAAACGGAGAACAACAGGTCCAACTGCTGTACTTCGGCAGCGTCGATCCGACAGTGTACGGCATCGACTACGTGGTTCCGAGCGGCCGGCCGCGCTCCGGACTCCTTGCCGTCAGCGTCTCCCTCTACCACCTCGCCTATCCCGTTTGCGACCACGGCGAGCTCTACGAGGTCGGACCGGTCGACCTTGGCGCCCGGCCCTTCGGCCCGCCCATCGCCGACCTTGGCCATTCCATTCATCTGTACCGCGTACCCGACCGCCATTGACTCCGCACCCCAGTGTGCGCTACGTGCTTTGCGCGCAGCGTACGTCGCGTCCGGTTGTCTTGTGCACCGGCCCGACTACAATCGCGGCTTCTCGCAGCGCGGAGCGAAGCGATCATGGCGCAGTATCTCGTCACGGCGGCCCTTCCCTACTCCAACGGCCGCCTGCACGTCGGCCACATTGGCGGGGCCTATCTTCCCGCCGACATTTACGTGCGGTATCTGCGCGCCGCCGGCCACACCGTCCGCTTTATCTGCGGCAGCGACGACAACGGCGTCGCCATCCCCATCCTCGCGCACAAGGAAAACACGACGCCGCAGGAGGTGAGTTCGCGCTACAACGCGCGCCAGGCCGCCGATTTCAAGGGCCTCGGCGTCCGCTTCGACGTCTATGGAGGCACGCATCAGCCCGCCTTCGTCGAGATGCACGAACGCATCAGCCAGCACTTCTTCCGCCGCATCCACGACGCCGGCTACTTCGTCAAGAAATCGACCGAGCAGCTATTTGATGCGCAGGCGAACAAGTTTCTCCCGGACCGCTACGTCAAAGGCCGCTGCCATCATTGCGGGTACGAGGGCGCGTTCGGCGACCAGTGCGAGCAGTGCGGCAACGCCACCGACCCGCTGCTCCTCGGCGACCCTGTGAGCGTCATTACCGGCACCCGCCCGATCGTGCGCAAGACAACACACTGGTACATGCAGCTCGGCCGCTTCGAAGATCGTCTCCGCGAATGGCTCACCTCCAAATCCGACCCGGCCGCCTGCGGAGCCGTCTGGCGCTCGACCGTCCTCAATTTCGCCCTCGGCCAGATCAAGTCCGGGCTGCCCGAGCGTGCGATGACGCGCGATCTCGACTGGGGCGTCCCGGTCCCACTCGACGACCCCGAAGCGGCCGGAAAAGTCCTCTACGTCTGGTTCGACGCACCGATCGGCTACGTCTCCTTTACCGCGCAGCTCTGCGAGCAGCTCGGCGAGGGCTGGCAGGCCTACGAGCGCTGGTGGAAGAACCCCGACTGCCGCATTGTCCACTTCCTCGGCGAGGACAACACAATTTTCCATGCAATCACCTGGCCGGCGATGATGATGGCCGAGGGCTCCTTCCAGCTTCCGCATAACGTCGTCGCCAACTCCTTCATCAACATCCGCTTCCCCGGCAAAGACGAGGAGAAAATCAGCAAGTCGCGCGGCACCGCCATCTGGATCGAGGAGTACCTCAAGGACTTCGAGCCCGACCCGCTCCGCTACTACCTCACCTGCATCGCACCCGAGTCGCAGCGCACCGCCTTCGACCTGGCCGACTTCGTCCAGCGCAACAACAACGAACTCATTGCCAACCTCGGCAACTTCTTCAACCGCTGGCAGAAGATCATCCGTGACGACTTCGGCGGCCGCGTGCCTGAAATCGACGCCGCCGCATTGACTGACGCTGACCGCCAGCTTCTCGTCGGCCGCTTGGATACCACCGACGCGGGTGGCAAGGTCGACGACATCGTGGGCCGCTGCCTTGGTGAATGCCGCTTCAAGGACGCCCTGCGCTACGTCATGGACTTCGGTCAGCTCTGTAACCGCTGGATCAATGACGCCGAGCCCTGGAAAACGCGCAAGACCGACCACGCGCGCACCGCGCGCACGCTTTACGTCTGCGTCCAGGCGTCGTACCGCCTGGCGACCGTCATGTCGCCGTTCCTGCCGTTCGCCGCCGCCAAAGTCCTGCGCATGCTTGGCGCCGACCCTGACAACATCCGCTGGAACCAGGCTGACGACCCCATCCCTCCCGGCCGCGAACTCCTCCCCCTCGACATTCTCTTCCGCAAGCTCGAACCCGATGCCGTGCTCCCGAGTTGACGCGGCCGCTGTTTCACGCATACTGCCTCCGCGCTGCCGCATCCCGCACGAATTCAGCGCTTGTTTGAGAACCCGTGTCCGATCGTCTAATCTTGCGGCGTGGCCAGGCCGCAAACCGCGACGCAACCCGACGCCGACCGCACGCCGCGCGTACCCGCCGAGGCGCTGCTCACGCCCGCCATGCGCCAGTACGCTGAGCAGAAGGCGGCTGTTCAGGACGCCATTCTCCTCTTCCGCATGGGCGATTTCTACGAGACATTCTACGAGGATGCGCGCACCTGCTCGCGCGTCCTGGGCCTCACGCTCAC
>CAZNDQ010000055.1:0-13205 GCA_964571825.1 uncultured Planctomycetales bacterium
TGCGCGGCGATGGAGCCGATCCTGGAAATCGCGCAGCGGCGCGGGATCCCGGTGATCGAGGACGCCGCCCAGGCAATCGGGGCGAAGCGCCACGGCAAGTCGGCCGGCGGATTCGGCCTCGTGGCGTGCTTTTCGTTCTTCCCCAGCAAGAACCTCGGCGGCGCGGGCGACGGCGGGATCATCGTGACGAACGATGATGCACTGGGCGAGCGCATGGCGGTGATGCGCGTTCACGGCGGAAAGCCGAAATACTACCACGGCTTCATCGGCGGGAACTTCCGCCTCGATACGCTGCAGGCGGCGGTGCTCATCGTCAAGCTGCGGCACCTCGAAGGCTGGCACGAGGCGCGGCGGCGCAACGCGGCGCTCTACGACGAACTGCTCGCCGGAACGCCGGTCGGCAGGCCGAAGATCGCCGACGGCAACGAGTCGATCTACAACCAGTACGTCATCCGCTGCCCGCGGCGCGACGCACTGCGCGAACACCTGACCAGGGCGGGCGTGGGCACGGAGATCTACTACCCGGTGCCCCTGCATTTGCAGCAGTGTTTTGCGGACCTGGGGTACAAGCGCGGCGACATGCCAGTCTCCGAGCGGGCGGCAGACGAGGTGCTGGCGATTCCGATCTATCCCGAGCTGACGCGCGCCCAGATCGAGCATGTCGCGCAGTCGATCAGCGCGTTCTACAAGTCGTGATAGGAGACCGATGCGGCGGACCACCGCGCAATACCGGTCAGGATGTGGGGCCGATGCGCATTGCGCCGCAGCCTGCGCCGTGGGCATGCTTCTGGCGTCCGTCGCGGCGTGCGCGCCGATCGCGCGCGCCGACGGTGAACTGCCGCAGCACTGGTCGCACCTCACCGCCGAGGAGGCAGCGCAAGTCCGAGAGCTGATCGCCGATTTTGACCGGTCGCTGCACCGGCCGCAGCGCGGCGAGCCGTGGTCGCAGACGATCGAAAACGTTTCACGCTGCGGCCGCAGCTACGAATACTACAACCTGCAACTGAGCCTCGATCCGCTGCTGACGATGTACGAGGTGACGCAGCAGAAGGATTACCTGGAGTTCGCGCTGCACCTGTGCGAGAACATGCGCGCGGCCGCCGATCAGGATCGCGACGGCGACGGCCACCCTGAGTGGGACGGCAGCCTCAAGGGCGAGCGCGTCGGCAACCACCCCGACACGCTGCTGCCGGACTTCCAGGGGGCGGCGGCGATGGCACGGGCGGCGCGAATCATTTTGACCGACGAGCAACTGACGGCGTCGTACGGCGACCGCGCCCGGCCGATCGCCGAGTTTGTCGGACGGCACATCGTCGACAAATGGCTGATCGACCGGAAGCAGCGCGCCTGGTTCCGCAAGCTCGACAAGTGGAGCGACAAGACGAGCATCCTCATCCGCATGCAGCTCGATCTGTACCGCATCTCGCAGGATCACGTACGGCGGGAGGCCGCAGAGGAGCTGGCGCGCGCGTGCCGCGCGCAGTTTGTGCAGGTCGACGACGCGCGGAGCCTGATCACCTGGACGTCCTCGGCGCCCGACACGAGCCACAGCAATCGCGAGGTGACGTGCATCCTCTCGTGCCATGAAGCAGGTCTCGTCTTCACTCGGGCGGACGTCGACCTGCTCTGCAATACGCTCCTCAAGAACATCTGGGACGGCGACCGCGACCAGCCGCGCTTCCGCAATTACATCACGGGCGCGAACCACACGCCGCCGGGCCGGTCAAAGGGGGCGTTCGGCTACGGGCAGATTTACGACGGCTGGGTGAAACTCGGGCGCTACAACGACGAGATTCAGGCGATCTGCCTCACGCTCTGGCAACAGATCAAGACGCGCGACCGCGAGAACCCGTCGGTAGAGGCCAACGCCGGGCCGCACGGCGAACTGGCCATGCCGGCGAACCTGGCGCACAACCTCGTCTTCCGCGAGCGCCGCGCGGATACGGCGACTCCTGCGGGCGGCGCCGTGAACGGCCGATAATCCCATAGCATGCGGCTGCTCTACATCCACCAGTATTTCTCGACGCGCGAAGGCAAGTCCGGCACGCGCTCCTACGAGTTCGCCCGTCGCCTCGTACAGCGCGGGCACGACGTGACGATGCTCACCGGGCGCGCCCACCTCGAGCCCCACATGGGCGAGCGCCGCGGCCTGCTCATCCGCTTCGAATACGAGGGCATTCACGTCGTCGTCGCCAACGTCGCGTACAGCCAGCGCATGTCGTACCTGCGCCGCGTGCTCAGCTTCATCGGCTTCGCGCTGCTCTGCGGCTGGGTCGTGCTCACCTCCCGCCGCTTCGGCCTCGTCTTCGCCACCAGTACGCCGCTGACGACGGGCATCCCGGCGCTGGCCGGCTGGTGGGTGCGGCGCATGCCGTTCGTCTTCGAGGTCCGCGACCTCTGGCCCGAGGTGCCCGTGCAGATGGGCATCCTGCGCAACCGGCTGCTGATCGCGGTGGTCGTGTGGCTGGAGAAGACGATCTATCTCGGCGCGCGGCACATCGTCGCGCTCACCGAGGGCATGGCCGCCGGCATCCGCGCGCGCATCGGCGACGCCCGGCCGATCACTGTCATCCCCAACGCCAGCGACCTCGATTTCTTCGGACAGGCGGACGGCGCGGCGCTGCGCGCAGCCAACGGCTGGACCGATCGCTTCATCTGCCTGCACGCCGGCGTGCCGGGTAAGGCGCAGGGGCTGTCGCTGGTGCTTCGCGCAGCCGAGCGCCTGCGCGACGACCCCCGCCTGCTGTTCCTGCTCGTCGGCGACGGCAACGAACGGCCCGTCCTGGAACGCGAAGCATGCGCCCGCAGCCTGGAAAACGTCGTCTTTTGGGGCTTTCAACCCAAGACGCGCATGCCCGAAATCATGGCCGCCGCCGACCTCTCGCTCGGCGTCTATGCCCACTTCCCGATCCTCGAGACGAGCTGCGCCAACAAGTTCTTCGACGCCCTCGCGGCGCGGCGCCCCGTGCTGCTCAACTACTCCGGCTGGCAGCGCGACGCGCTGGAAGAGTACGATGCCGGGCTGGGCTGCACGCTCGGTAACGATGAGGAGTTCATCGACAAACTGCGGCGGCTGGCGGCCGATCCGCAGCGCTGCCGCGAGATGGGCATGCGGGCGCGGCGCCTGGCCGAGGAGCGATTCGACCGGGACCGCCTGGCGGCGCAGTTCATCGAGACGCTCGAACGGGTTGTCCAATCAAATGTGCAGCGCAATTAGCGCCGCGTTCCGGACGTGAGCGAAAGTGGCGGCATGGTAACCGAAACGAAGATACAAAGGGACGGACCGCAGCACGCCGACGGGTCGTGGCCGCTGGTGAGCATCGTGCTTGCCGTGCGGAACGAGGCGCGCGGCCTGCCCGACGTGCTGGACACGGTGTTTCGCCAGGACTACCCGACCGAGCGGCTGGAAGTCATCGTCGTCGATGGCGCATCGGAGGACGACTCAGCCGCCATCGTCGAACGATACATCCGCGAGCACCCGAGTCTGAATGTGCGCATGGTTTCCAACCCGCGCCGCATCACGCCGTGCGCGTTCAACACCGGCATCCGTGCGGCCCGCGGCGATATCGTCGCCATCTTCGGCGCGCATTCGATCTACCAGACTGATTACGTTCGCCGTAGCGTGGAAATCCTCCAGCGCGGCGGGGAGGCGGTTGCCTGCGCGGGCGGTCTGAACAACGTCATTCCCGGCGGGATGACGGTCCGCGCGCAGGCGATTGCGAATGTGCTGACACATCCGGCCGGACGCGGCGGCGGCCCGCAGCGCGTTGCCGACGCGCCCGACGTCGACGTCACCGGCATCGGCTATCCCGTCTGGCGGCGGAGCGTCTTCGACCGCATCGGCTACTACGATGAGCGGCTCCTGCGCAACCAGGACAACGAGTTCAACGCCCGTGTCATCGAGTCCGGCTACCGCATCGTTTGCTCGCGCCGCACCAACGCCGACCGCCGCGCGCGCGGTGACGTGCGCGGGCTTGTACGCTGGGCCTATGACTACGGCTACTACCACTTTCCGGTCGTTCGCATCCGCCCCTCAGCGTTCCGCCTCAAGTATTACCTGCCCGCGATGATGCTGCTGGCACTGACGGCGACGGGAATCGCCGGACTGTTCTGGCCGCCGGCCGCGTGGCTCTTCGCGGCCGGTGCCGGAGCCTACCTCCTGCTGATCCTCGCCGCGTCGCTGCACATCGCCCTGACGCGGCCCGGCGGCTGGAAATGCCTGTTGCTTCTACCCCCGCTGTTCGCGCTATTCCACTTCGCTTACGGCTGGGGTGTCATCCGAGGTTACTTTTCGCCGATCGGCCGCGAACGCAATCAGAAGACGCCACCAGAAACCGTCCGATAAGACTCGCCGGTTCACCAAACCGCGGAATCCGATCCCCCACACCGATTCCGAGATTCATTTCCCGCACCGCGGGTCCGATACATCTCCGAGGCTGCGCCGAGTGGCGCCCGGCCGGAGCGGGTTGCTCTCATGCTGAACGCACTGACCATTGACCTCGAAGACTGGGGGCAGTCGGTCCTCGACGACCGCCACCCCATTACCGACCGCGTCGTCGGCAACGTCGAACGCGTGCTCGAGTTTCTCGCCGCGCATGACGTCCGTGCGACCTTTTTCGCGCTCGGCCGCGTCTGCGAGCGCTTTCCCCACCTTCTCCCGCGCATCGCCGAGCAGGGACACGAGATCGCCTCGCACGGCTACGGCCACGTTGAAGTGTTTCGTCTGACGCCGGAGGCGTTTGCGGCCGATCTGGAGCGATCCGTTGAAATCATCACGGAGCAGACCGGCCGTCCGCCGATCGGCTACCGCGCGCCGCGTTTTTCGATCACTGCAGGCTCACTGTGGGCGGGCCCGATCCTCTCCGAGCACGGCTTCCGCTACAGTTCCAGCGTCTTTCCCATTCCCGGACGACGCTACGGCATCGCCGACTGGCCGAGCGAGCCCGGCCGCTGGCGCAACTGCTCGTTGATCGAGTTCCCCATCACGACATTGAGCGTGCTCGGGCGCCGGATGCCCGTTTGCGGCGGCGGATATACGCGCCTCCTGCCTGCGGCGGTGCAGGCGCTGGCCATCCGCCGCATGAACGAGGTCCATCGCCCGGCCGTCTTCTACCTGCACCCTTACGAACTCGCCCCCGGCGAAACGGCCTGGTTTCGCGATCAGGGCTTCGCCATGAGCTGGCAGCGACGCTTTACTCAGGAGCTGTGGCGTTCGCGCGTCGCACCGCGCGTCTCGCGACTGCTCGGCGAGTTCCGCTTCGCGCCGATCCGCCGCCTGCTGGCCATACATCGCCCGTCACGGCCGGTGGTACGCCGCTCGCTTATCGCCTCGCTCCTCCGCCCCGAACCCGTCTGTGCTTGACGCCCTTCGAGCGCGTGGCGACATTAGCCCCGGAGCCTCGATCCTTTGCGATATGACTTCTCCGCATGGCTGAGTCTGTGGAAGCCCTACTGGCCCGTGCTGGGCGTGGCCTTCGGGGCCTCCCTCGCTGCGACACCCATCTGCCGCGTGCTCGCCCTGCGCTACAAGTGGGTGGACCGCCCCGACGACTTCCTCAAGCCGCACAAGCAGCCGATGCCCTATCTCGGCGGTGTTGCCATCTTCATCGGCTGGGCGCTGGGCCTGGTGCTGGCCAGCCGCTTTGACGGCGCGGCGATCGGCCGGACCTGGTCGATCATCGCCGCCGGGCTGGCCATCATGCTCGTCGGGCTCTTCGACGATTTGCGCTTCATGCAGCCGAAGGTCAAACTCGCCGCCAACATCCTCGTCGCGCTCTTTCTCGTCTGGACCGGCCTCGGCAACGACATCGCCGGCGTGCTCGAAGGCGTCGGCCTGATGTTCTCCGACGAACAGCGGTGGCTGAAGCTGACGTACAGCGTGCCGGTGGCGGTGTTCATTGTCGTCGGCGCCTGCAACGCGACGAATCTCATCGACGGCCTCGACGGGCTGTGCGGCGGGGTGCTGGGAATCATCTCGCTCGGCTTTCTCATCCTCAGCTCCCACATGGCCGTCTCCTATCCGCAGGACGGTGACAACACCGTGCGGCTTGCGCTGTGCCTGTCCATGCTTGGTGCAGCACTCGGCTTCCTCCCCTACAACGTCAACCCGGCAAAAATCTTCATGGGCGACGCCGGCTCGATGCTGCTGGGGTTGAACGCGGCGATCCTCATCCTGTTGTTCTTCGAGGCGCGCTTCATGCGCTTTTCCCTCGGCGCGCTGATGATCTTCGGTCTGCCCATCGCCGACATGCTGATGACGCTGACGCGGCGCTGGCGAAACGGCCGGCCGATCATGCTTGGCGACCGTTCGCACTTCTACGACCAGCTCCGCGACCGAGGCCTGAGCGTCCGCCAGGTGGTCGCCATCAGCTACGCCCTGACGCTGGTGTTCGTCACCGTGGGGTGCCTCTCGATCGTGCTCCGCG
The DNA here is from genome assembly GCA_964571825.1 of uncultured Planctomycetales bacterium. Lineage (GTDB taxonomy): Bacteria > Planctomycetota > Phycisphaerae > UBA1845 > CAZNDQ01. Next base: position 6,426 of record CAZNDQ010000055.1, read on the forward strand.
GCCGGTACCTCGTGCCGCTATATCTGCTGTTTATCGCCGCCTGCGCCGTCACAATCGCCCGGCTGGGCCTGGTTCAGCTCGAACGCCCGGCGCCGCCCCGCGAAGCCGCACCGAAGTAGGCCCTGCCGCCCGCCCGTTTGCGTCGCCACCCCGCGCCACCTAGCATTTTCGACGGATGAGTCAGCAGTTCGGAGCCGCGTGGTCGGCGCGGCACGGAGGGCTTTTCGGCTTGCGCACCCTGCGAGGCGTGGATTCGTTGACGTCGGCGCCGTCGTGCTCGGTCGTCACGATCGGCAACTTTGACGGCGTGCACCGCGGCCACCGCGCTATGCTGGCGCGCGCGGGGCGGATCGCGCGCGAATCCGGCTGCGCACTGGCCGCCGTCACCTTCGAGCCGCACCCGCTGACCGTCGTCGCGCCGCACCGCGCGCCCGAGCGGCTCACACCGCTCGACGAAAAGCTGCGCCTGCTCGAGGGCTGCGGCGTCGACGCGGCCGTCGTGCTGGAAAGCAAACGGGAGCTGCTGTCATTGACCGCAGAACAATTCATCGGAGAGCTGCTCGTACCGCGCTTGCGACCGCGCTATTTCGTCGAGGGGCCGGAGTTCGGCTTCGGCAGGGGCCGCGGCGGGGACGTCCACACACTGGCGGAACTCGGTCGCCGGTTTGATTTCCAGGTCGAGGTCGTCGAGCCGGTGCGCGTGACACTGACGGCGGGGCGCGACGAGCGCGTCTCAAGCTCTCTGGTGCGCGAACTGCTCGCGGCGGGGCACGTCGCGGACGCTGCGCGGTGCCTCGGCCGGCGCTACGCGCTGTTCGGCACGGTCGAATCCGGCCGGGGTCGTGGCAAGGGACTCGGTTTCCCCACGGCCAACTTGCGCATCGAAAACCAGGTGATTCCTGGCGAAGGTGTCTACGCCGGCTGCGCGTGGCTGGCGGACACGGCCGCCGCCCCCACGGGTAACGGGCTGATCGCCGCCGTGAGCATCGGGCGCAACCCGACGTTCGACGGACAGGTGCTGACGGTCGAGGCGTTTCTTCTCGATTATGGAAACGAGGGAGAGCTGCGCGGACACAAGATGCGTCTGGAACTGGCCGAGTGGGTACGCGAACAGCGCCGCTTCGAGACGCCCGCCGCGCTGGTCGAGCAGATCGGCCGTGACGTGGAGTTGATTCGCGCGGCCATCAGCGTCGTCGACCGCCGACCCGCCGCCGCTGTGGGAGATTGACGTATGGCCATCGACGCAAGCCAACTTATCGACGCCACCGCGCGGATCGCGCAGTGGCCGCGCATCTGGGTCGTTACCCACCTCCGCCCGGACGGCGACGCGCTCGGCGCCCTCGTCGGTGCGCGCGCGATCCTGCGCAGCCCGCAGGTTGGCTGCCGCAGCGTCCGCGCCTTCTCCTTCGACCCGCTCCCGCCGCGCTACGCGCCGCTGCTCGCCGACGACCCGCCGGAGGTCTGGGACGCCGCCGCCGCACCGCCTGTCGACGAGATCGACGGCTTCGTCGTCGTCGACACTTCCGCGCGGCGCCAACTCGAACCGTTCATTGACGCCGTCGAGCGCTCCGGCCGGCCGATCGCCGTCTTTGATCATCACCTCACTTCGGACCTCCGCGCCGCGCCGAAGCTCGTCGATGCCTCATACTCCTCCGCCTGCCTGCTCATGGCCGAATGGGCTGAGGCCCTCGGCGCCGACCTCGATCCGTTCGCACGCCGCGCGATCTTCATGGGCATGGCCACCGACACCGGCTGGTTCCGCTTCCCCAGCGTCGACGAGCGGACGATGCGCGTCGCCGGGCGACTCATCGCGCAGGGCGTGGAGCCGGCCGACCTCTACGAGCGCCTCTACTGCGCCGATTCGCCTGGACGCCTGCGCCTCATCGGCCGCCTGCTCTCCGGCATGGAACTCCACGCCGACGGCCGCCTTGCCCTGGCCTGCGTCACGCGCGCCATGATCGCCGAATCCGGCATCCGCCCCGGCGAAATGGAAGAACTCTCCGCCGACCTCGGGCGAATCGGCAGCGTCATCGCCCACGTCGTCCTCACCGAGCAGGAGGCCGGCCAGATCCGGATCAACTTCCGCAGCAAGCACACGATCGACGTGGCCGCTCTGGCCGCTTCGCTCGGCGGCGGCGGGCACGCCCGCGCCGCCGGCCTGCGCTTGCGCCTGCCGCTCGAACAGGCGCGAGCAATGGTCCTGAACCGCCTGCTTGCCGAACCGGCGCTGCGCACTTCGCCCGCCTGAGTCCCACCTTGCCCGGCGATCGCGGGCTTGTTTACGCCGCGCGGCGGGCGTACGATGCCGTTTCCGGCAGCGCGGCGCGCTGCGACGTACTCCGTTCCCGCTGCAGCGGCCTCCGTATCCGGCCCGCCTCGCTTCCGGCCCAACCCGGTGGAGGAATCTGACCATGAAACGACACCTGGCGACGTTCACGCTGGTTTCATACCTCAACGGCGTGTTCTGGTGCAGCGCACCAGTGGTGGCTGAGGAGCCCGTGTCCCCCGCCAAGGCACCCGCACCCGCCCAGCGCATCGACCTGGCCCGCCACGTCCCGCCCGACACGCTGCTCTACTTCGGCTGGAGCGGCGCGGCCGCCACCGCCGAGGCGTTCAACAAGACGGCCATGGGTCGGATCGCCGCCGAGCCCGCGTTCCGCCGTGCCGAACAAGCGGTCAACGACAAGCTGTGGCCGATGCTCGTGGCCATGTCCGAGCGGGAAGGGAACCGCGAAGACCAGGCCGTCTTCAGCGCCGTTTTCCCGCTGCTCGAGATGATACGGCAGAGCCCGACCGCTTTCGTGCTGCACAAGCTGGAATTAGGCGAGTCCGGCCCGACGGTGCACGCGGCACTGCTCGTCCGCGCGGGGGACCAGGCGACGCGGATGATGGAGCTGGTCGATCATGCCGTGCGGGCGCTGGGCCGCGCGACACCGGCGCCGCTGCGCGTTGGCAGCACGGAGTTTCATGCGATTGACGTTCCCGGCCCGATTGCGCCGCTCTGCTGGGGGACGGCGGATTCGTGGTTCGTTCTCTCGCTCGGCCGCGGGACGGCCGAAGTACTATTGCCGCTGCTTGCCGGATCGGACGATTCGCTCGCCGGCAATGACGAATTCAAGGCCATGCGCCGCAAACTCGGCGTGCGCGAGGAAACGGCCTGCGCCTCGCTGTTCCTCAACCTCCCGGCGATCATCGAGCAGGGCCGTGCCATGGCCATGCTGGCCACCCGGGGACAGCCGCTGCCGCCGCTCGTCGATCTGGTGCTCGCCGAATCCGGATTGGCGGGCATCAAGTCCGTCGCCGGCGCCGTGATGTATGAATACGGCGGCGAGCTGCAGCGGCTCATCGTGCACGCACCCGCGCCGCGCAAGGGCCTGCTCGGGCTCTCACCCGCCGCGCCGCTCCGCGACGACGACCTGCGCGTCGTTCCCGCCGACGCCAACTGGATGATCGCCTGCAATGCCGATCTGCATGCCGCATACAAGGAAGTCAACGCCTCGCTCGACCGCATCGACCCGGGCCTGCGCCCGGCGTTCAAGAACTTGATCCTCGTCGCCGAGGGCGTGCTGGGCATCCTGCTCGAGGACGACCTGCTCGCCACGCTGGGCGATACGTGGGTCCTCTACGATGCACCGTCCAACGCCGGCTTCATCGTCACCGGCGCAACGCTCGTCGTCGACGCCCGAGACCCGCAGAAGTTCAGCAAGACCGTCACGGGGATCGTGCGGCGCATGACCAAGCGCTTCGAGCAGGACCGCATCTCGGTCCGCACGACGAAGCACGGCGACCACGAAATCTCGTTCCTCAACTTCAAGGAGTGGGCCGTGCCCGTCGCGCCGGCCTGGAGCCATACGAAGAACCGGCTGGTCATCGCCCTCTACCCGCAGATGGTCGCGGCCGCGCTCGACCGCATCGACGGCGCCGGCGACAAGTCCTCGATCCTCGACAGCGCCGACTTCCAGCGCGTGCGCAAGTCGATGCCGAAAGAGGTCTGCTCGCTGTCGTACTCCGACCAGGTCCGCGGGCTGCGGTCGCTGTACGGCCTGGCGCTGCCGCTCCTGCAAATGGGGGCAACGCAGGCGCAGAAGCAGGGTATCGACGTGGACATTTCACTCCTGCCGCCGATGAGCACCATCGCGCCGCATCTGTTCGGCAGCGCCAGCGCCTGCTCGGTCGACGACGACGGCCTGATGATGACCAAGTTCGGCGCGCTACCTTTCACGACGCCCGGCTTCGAGATGGGCACAACCGGCAGCGTTGCGGTGATCGCGTTGCTGATCAGCATCCTGCTACCGTCCTTGTCGCGGGCGCGCGAGTTGTCGAAGCGCACCGTCAGTGCCGCCAACCTCCGCGCCCTCGGCATTGCCTGCGTCATCTACATGGACGAGCGCGACGGGCGGATGCCCGACCAGGACGCGCTCATTCAAGAGGGGTTTATCACGGATCAACTGCAGCTCCACTCGCCGATCGACGAACGCCCCGGCCGTTCCTACGTCTTCATCCCCGGCGCCTCTATGCGCAGCGACGACGGAATGCTGATCGTCGCCTACGACCGCGCCTGCCTGCACGAACCGCAGGACTGCGAGGGTACGAACGTCCTCTTCACCGATGGGCGCGTCGACTATTACAAGTTCGACCGCTTCGTCGAACTGATCCGAGAGACCTACGCCAAGCTGGGCAAGCCCGACGAGTGCCCGTTCTGAGCGACGCGGATCGACGGGGGCGGTCCCGCATGAATCACTCGGCTCGACTGTTGGCACTGACGGGATGGCTCATCGGCTGCGCGCCGCTCGCGGCCGCCGGCGAACCCGCAGCGCCGTCGCCCGACCCGGCCGGCGCCATCCCTGCCGACGCGCTGGCGATCTACGTCTCGCGCCCTCATGAACCGACCGGCCGGCCGAGCGCGCTGAGCGGCGTCCTCTCCCTCGTCGGCAGCGCCCGGACGCTCGGCCTGATTCCGGAGAAGGGCCGGCTTCCCGCCGACATCGCTGCCTGCGTCCCCGTCGTCCTCGATCGTCCATTTGCGCTGGCCCTGCTCGATTTGCGGCTGCAGAAGGTCTACGGCGTCAGCGTTCGCCCGCACAGTCTCCAGGTCGCGCTCGTCATCTTCACTGGTGCCGATGCAGCTCCCGTTCGCGACCACATCCGCCGCTTCATCCTCGCCCACACGAATTCCGAAATGACCACCGTCATCGAGGAGACCTGGCATAGCGAAGGCGGCGCGGCGATTCCCTTTCACCGGCTCGTCGATGCGCGGTTGCCGGAGTGGGCCGAGTGGGCCTGGGCCGAACTCGACGACCGCGTCATCGTCACGCTCGGCGCCGGCGCGATGCGGCGCATGCTGGCCGTACAAAGCGGCGATGAACCGGCCCTTCGCGCCGACGACTGGTTCGCCCGCGCTCGCGCCGACTGCCGCGTCGCCGATGCCTGGCTCTGGTGGTCGATCCGCTCTGATGTCCTGCGCGATCGCTTCGCCGAAGTCACACCCGTCCGCGCGCACGACGTCTGCGAGGAACTCGGGCTGCTCGGCCAGTCGCGCACGCTCTGGTCGATCGTCTGGTCGTCGCGCGCGTTGGCTGCGTACAAAGCGCGGGAAATCGAACGCGGCTACGCACTGGAGCGCATCAGCGACCCGCACGCGATTCCGCCGGAGACGGCTCGCCTCGTCCCACCCGACGCGGAGCGCTTTGCCGTCGTCCGCTTCAACGCCGCCGAGTGGCTGCCGCGGTTGGCGCGGGCGTACGTTGACGCGCGGCGCGTCGACCTCCAGCGGCAGATCTGGCAATGGTGGGCGCAAATGCAGGCAGACCTGGGCGTCGACGTGCAGCGCGAACTGCTCGCACCGCTCGGCGAAACCGTCGTGTTGCACAGCCACCCCCGCCACCCGCTCGGTCTGCCGATCTTCATGACGGTGGTGCTGCGGATCGAGGGCGACCCGCTGCAATACGAACGCACGCTGTTGCGCGTGCTGGGCCACCTCGCGGCGGCTTCGCGCCCGCGGCCCGACGGCAGCCACGGCCTGCCCCTGCTCGGACTGCGCGTCGGACGCACGCCCGACAACATCTGGTACGTGCAGAGCGGCCTGTTCGTCGTCGCCGGTATCGCCCGTGAGCGCGAGCACCTGATTGTCAGCTACTCGCCCGAAGCCGTCCGCCAGAACATCGAGTTCCTCCGCGCCGGACGCGACGCCGTCGCCGAAGCGCCCGCACCGCCACACGCGACTGCGGCTTCGACACCGCTGCCGCCGCCAGACGATACCTCGCGCAACGAAACGGGCGGCCCGCCCGGCCGCCCGTAACACCGCTCAGTACTGCCACGCGCCGGGCTCGTTCACCGACCCGGCGAGATCGCGTAGATCTCCACGCGCCGATTCTTCGCCTGACCCGCGGCGGAGCTGTTGCTTCCGGCCGGGCGATACTCGCCGCATCCGGCCGCCACCAGTCGCGCCCCCGGGATGCCGTGCTCGCGCAGATATCGCACCACCGCCAGCGACCGCTCCGCGCTCAGCTCCCAGTTGTCCTTCCAGCCGCTCTTGCGGATCGGGTTGTTGTCCGTGTGCCCGAAGACAAAGATCTCCTTGTCGCTGTACGTCCCCTTGAGATCGCTGACGAGGGTGTTGAGCACGCGCTTGCCGCTGTCCTTGACGACCGCCTTGCCCGGGTCGAAGAGCACGCTGCCCGGCAGTGCGATCCGCGCCCCGCCCGGCACCGCCTGCCATCCCTCCGTCTGCGACGCCGGCGGAGCGCTCGCCGACGCCGTCGCCGCCAGCGACCGCAGCCG